>JBAXMC010000066.1:0-9087 GCA_037134495.1 Myxococcaceae bacterium | reverse complement strand
GAGGCTCTTTTATTTCTCGCGTTTCTAATTTTATTTTACGCCCAGGAAAAAGTTCGTGATTCAATAATGCTTGTGCTCGCAAAACACCCTGATTGCTCAATTGTGGCGAACCCAATAAGCCTGTGTCTGGTGATAACAACACAGCTGTTTGCTCTAGCGCTTGTTTGCTCACCAAAATCTGCAAAGAATTATCTTGAATCGAGGCTTCTAAACCCAGTGGCTTCAGCGCTTTGTGGAGCTGCTGCATTGAGTTGCCTGAAGCTGCGAGGGGGCCGTCTAGATTTTCAAGATTCAAGCGTTCTAATTTGCTCATGGCATCGCCTGTACTAATGCCTAAAGTTTTAGCAATGCTTTTTAGAACTTCTAAGATGGGTGTCCCAGCTTTAAACGACTGCTGAATCTGGGCACTTCTAAGTGCCACAAGGCCATCGCCGCTTCGAACGGTTGTAACCCAATCGGGACCTTCGCATTGCGAAAAAACTTCAGTCAGATCGCCTTTGAATAAAAGGCCCACAGAATTTTGATAGCCAGCCTTGAGCAATACGGGAATATGTTTTTGATCTTGAAGTGTTTTACGATTAACACTGTTTAGATTCCAGATTTTAATCTCAGCTGTGTTGGGTTCTGCAGTCAGCGTCTTTTCGACAAAAAAGCTAATATCCAATCCACTGATTTTAGTATCGCCAACGCTAAGTTCGGCAACTCTAGAGAAGAACATTTTAAGAGAATATCAGCTGTTGTTCAAAATGAGGCCATTTCCGAGAATGATCCAGCTCTTCAAAAATCAAAACCAGGCAGCTTGAGTTGTTTAACTTTTTTTGCTGATTCCGATAAGGGGGTGGGTTCAATAAAGTAAGCCAGTTGACGAGGTTTAACATGACCCGTAGTGCCTGGAACCTCCAAAGCCAGGGCAACAGAGAGGCCTTTTGCTACAGCACGGTCGATGATTTCTGAAAGCCGGTGAAAAGGCAAACCGCGTCGCAGACTGAGTTGTTTGGCATCTTTTCGAATGGGAAGTTCAGCATAGCAACCGACTTGAACCACCAAAATGGTACGCTCAAGACCTGCACCAAGACGGATTTTCTGTTGAGCCCAACAGGAATCATATCTTGGCAACACAAAACGCCTTGTCATGACAACCTCTTCAGACAAAAACTGTGGCATTAAATAGTAGGTAGAAATCGGATGTTGCTCAAAAAATCGTTTTATCAGATTCTGAGCACTGGCATGCTTAAAATGTCCCAAGTAACTAGCCCAACTTGCGCGCAAAGCTTCGATGGCTTTGTAGCGAATGGGGTAAATGCGATATGAGCCCCGATCAATCGGCTGCAAGTCCTTTTCAAGCTTCGTAATGCGTGCTTGGGCATGCCGCACAACACGACTCCGAGATAATAAATAATCTGGGCGAATAATATAACCCACAAAATCAACCCCTTGACTGACTGGGTGGATAGGAGATTTCTCATGGATTTCAAGAAGAAGCCTTTTCTGCAAAAATAAACGAATTTTTTCTTTCCACTCTTCTAATTGCTTTGGGTCTGTGTGCAACAAGATAAAATCATCGCTGTACCTCGCATAATATTTTACGCCCAATGTCCGTTTGATCATTTGGTCCAACACATCTAAATAGATATTGGCGAATAACTGACTAGTAAGGTTTCCGATGGGCAATCCTCGTTCTGGACCATTCGAACCTAAGCGTTTATGCATTGGAATTCGGTCGAATTGTTTATCAGAACCACGGCGCACTGAATCCAAGGCCACATTGTGATTAATAACAGTTTGAGTCAGTCGTCGGAGGTCGTCATTACCTGCAAAGCATTTTTTAGCTTCCAGGATATTGAGCAAGGTGGGTTTGTGAATCGAAAAGAAAAAACTCTTCACATCAAGATGAAGAGCATAGGCGCGAACTTTTCCATTTCTAGTGACTTGACGCATTTGGTCTTGCAAGGCAAGAACAGCTGCATGAGAGCCTTTGCCTTTGCGACAAGCATAAGAGTCTTTGATAAATGACTTTTCAAAATGCGGTTCAATTAAGTCATGGAGCAGGTGGTGAACGACTCGATCGCGGTATTGGGCAGCATGAATTTCACGCGTTTTGGGGCGCTCAGTAACAAATACAGTTCCCGGCTCTGGGCTGTACGTTCCCGACCGAAGACGCTCGCACAAATCGAGCACTTCTTCTCCGTAGCAAGCTCGAAAAGCGATTGCATCAGGCCTCTTGCGTTTGCGTTTCCCGCAAGCACGAGCTGCTCGATCAATACTTTCCCAACTTGGCCACGCTTTCTTCACACCCCGCTCCTTCTCATTCTCCCATCCAAATGCGGCCTACCTCAGGCAGCGGACATAGTTATTATTGGTAACATTGTTGTTGTTGAGGTTGCCGTTGTTGAAATTCGCGTTCCAGGCGTTAGTTGGATTACCCGCCACCGGAGTACGGCATTTCTTGCCTGGGTCTCTTGTGCGCAACAAATAATTGTTGCCAGCAAAACAGGATTTTGGGGTCTCCAAACGAGCTGCTCTGCGATTTTGTATACCTAAGGCGCCTTAGGTGGCCCCAGCGCACGGGATCGATCTGGCACGCCTATCAGGAGTGCACTTTCTGATGCGACACTGATAGCTCTGGCCTTTTGAAAGAGAGACTCCTTCGCCACCCCTCCGCTTGTCGAGCGATGCTCACCACCTGCTCCATGACCTGTATAAACTGTTTAAATGATTTCCAAGCTTGTACCTCCTTAGCAGCGTTACACAAAAACTTCATTTGCTCAACGTGTTGACATAACTCAGAAGTTTTTTGCGCCCTTGTTTCTTTTACGTTAGCCTGCATAATCAAATTAACCAAGAGTAAAGATTCATCTCTCAATTTCGTTCCAATTGAATACTTGTGATACCGAGAGAAACCATGCACAATTGAATCTAACTTAACCATCAAATCCATCGCAGTTTTGTAAATTGGAAGTCGTTCATAGTGGCTCGAATCTATCATTTCAATTTATCCTCATTAGAAAAAAAAGGTCGAAAGGTCAAAACGTCGAAAAGTCAACCCGTCCAAATGCGGCCTACCTCAGGCAGCGGACATAGCTAGTATTGGCAACAAAGAAGTCGAAGAGGTAGCCGTCGAAGAAAAACGCGAATCAAGCGCTAGAAGGAAAACCCGCCACCGGAGTCGATGACCAAAACCAATTCGCAGGTTCTCCTGGAAACACTGTCCGATTCATCATTAGAGAGGCATAGGAGGCGTTGTAATCAACGATCGTTGCCAACTCTCTAATACGAGGCAGACGCCATGTGCGACCGTTTAAACTCAAGCTAGAGCAGTAGCTGATGGCATTGGCATTTGTCCAGTTTGCCGTCGTTGGGGCACGTTGCTGCCAGATCAACCCTGTTACTAAGTCGGTTACCTCGCCTGAAGCGTTCGTGTACCGAGAAGTGGGCGGTATTTGATAGCAAGAACGCATACAGCGAACTTGGTTCGGAGTTGAATTTGTTTGGTAAGTTGAATAAACATAGAGTGAAGAGAATCTAACATACCAAGAATTTCCACCTCCATTACCTATTTCCGGAGAAGAAGACCACCCATCGACCGCAGTAGCCCCAGTAAAAGCAGCTCCATTTAAATGAGGAGGAGTGCTGTTTGTATAATCCACCAATGTTCCCAATTCAACAATATTCGGGACGCGCCACCCCGATAAACCACCTGTATTTCGACCCGCACAGTAGCTTTGAGCCTGAGTGAAATTCATCGGTGAAGAACTCACATTTTGCTCCCAAATAATCCCAGTCAAAGTATCCAGCGCTGTCCAGTTAGAGATGTTATATCGATTGGTTTGATTGGTCGCATCACCGTAAACTCCACTGCTGGCGTTCCAGGCGGCCAACAAACCATTGGTCGGCGGCGTGGTCGTGCCACCGGTGCAAGTGTAAGTCAGGGGCGCTGAACTTGGCCCAGCCGTTGTTGGTACAGACGTGCTTGGAACTAAAGTGGTCGGAATGGCTGTTGTTGGCACTAAGGTCGTTGGTATCTGCGTACTTGGTATGGCTGTAGTTGGGATCAAAGTTGTCGGTATAGACGTAGAAGGCAACATGGTTGTTGGAATCGCTGTCGTTGGAACAGCTGTTGAGGGAACCAGCGTAGTCGCTATCAATGTTGTTAGCATTGGCACCAAAGCCATAGTCCTGGAAAATGATTTGCTCCAGGTTTTAGATTTACTTTCACTGAGAAACGCACTCATGGTGTTTGACAAGGTGTCTCTATTAGAAACACTTGAACTTACCGTCACTGTTTTACTACAGGTCCAAACTCGATCGTAAAGAACCAACTCGTATTGTTCTGAAAACTCTGTCTTTCTTCTCGTCCAATCCGCAAACATACTTACCAACAAAATACTGCTTCGTGTAATCTGTGAGCCATATTGTGGAGGCAATCGTGGACCAGGAGCAATGCGATAACCTGTCTGCAGGGCAACCGAAGCCACTGGGACAATCTCGCAGTTTACTTCGTCGACCTGAGTGTTGATAAAAATCGAACAATTGGCCACAAAAAGACCCGTATAGCCAGGCAGCTTTTTGATCTGCGGAGCCATGTAGGCGAGCAAAGCATTCAGGCCTGCAGACGTCAGCTGACGTTGTTCCAACCCTGTATACGATTCATTTGACACTAGCTGAACCAAGGGTTGGTTCACTACAGGATCTTTTATGTTGGTTACATTCAACAAACTCGCTGCAGCCAATTGAGGCAGCAAGCACAGACAGAATATTACTCTATAAATCAGCATTTTTGGCCTCAAGCTCTCTAAAAGCAGCAACAGCGTCTTCCATTGTTTGTGCAAGATCCGACAGTTTTACTTTTTTAGGTTTTTTTAGCTTTTGTAACGATTCAGGCTCTAATAATTCTGTGATTGCAGGAGTCATTTCTTGTACAAGTTCAGTCAGATCAGGGATAACTTCTGCTACAGGCTCAACAGGCACTATAGGCTCTGTCAATTCGGGGAGCAGTTCTATTACAGGTAATACAGGCTCTTCAACATCAGGAAGTCCTATCGAGAAATGTTCCGAAAGCGTATCTGCTAAACTCAACTGATCGTCTTCACGTTGTGGCACCACCAACATCTCCTGCATGTCTTGCCTATTATGAGCAAAGGGTTTATGCATTGCTCTCGGGTGATAAAACCGTTCATATAAATCTTTGACTCGCAAACCAATATCAAAAAGCGTTTTAATCATCATCAAAAAATCAGTCCCAGCAATAATAGATTGTGTGACCGTTCGAACCTTCTGTTGTGTCTCATTGGATCCTGTTTGGGATGCAATAGCTTGAGCGGCTAAAGCAACGCCCTGCAGACCTGCGATGGTTGTGTAAAAAAGCTGGACATGGCGATTCTTGTTGGGCCTGAAAGCCAGCTGAGATAAGGCATAGGTATTATAGATACCTGCACCCACCCACAAAATGGTTCCGCAATGTTGCTCTAAGACCTGGTAAGATTTTAAGCCACCAATCGCCATCGACGTTAGAAGTTCAAAAACAACATACCACTGCCGACCGGGCCCATAACTCTCAAACAAAAAACCATGACGATCAACGTAGCCAGTCGTATCTTCTCTGAGGTCAATCCATTCTTCATTCTCTAAATCCCAATGAGCTTTAAAATACTTCGGATGGAAAAGAACACCCACAATGCCTGTTCCCAGCAAAGAAGCAGCAATTGAAATCGCCCCTACAGCTTTTCCTGCCGCACTGCCCTCACGAAGTAAAGTCATCGCAGACGTTGTCGTAGGAGTGATTAAAAACATAACCGGCAATATCATTGTCCCAGGAAAATGCGCTTGTTCTAAGCTTAATTTTTTGGAGAGGCCCATCAACACCCCAGCAACCGATACAACAAGCACCCAGTTGCCCACCACAGCCCCCATATCGTATTGCGTCAGTCCATCACCAATGGACAATCTGGTCGGATTATCTGGCCAATCAAGCTGGCCTTCTGCTGTGGGTGAATTTTCATCGCAGGCAAGTATATCCAACGTCAGAGCAGATCTCGAGTTTTGTGCAACCTGTGTTGGACCTACAGCCGTAAACAAACTCACTGCAGTTGCCACAGAGGCTCCCGTCTTGGTCACTTCTGTGACAATTACTGGAAGAGCAGGTGGCGTAAAAAGCTTTTGGCTATCTGATACAAGATACACTCTCCCCAAAGGCAACAGGCAGGGTCTTTCAAATCCGGCAATCGCGCCAACTGACAGACAAGAAAAATACAGAAAGAGAAATAGTGGTTTCATAGAATTCCAGAATCATTTATAAATAGCAATCGTTTACTTCATAATCCTTTAATACTGGATCGTCAAACCTTAGAAAAAAAGGGTCGAAAGGTCTAAATGTCGAAAAGCCAACCCGTCCAAATGCGGCCTACCAAAGGCAGCGGACAGAGTGAGAATCGGTAACACTGCCGTAGTTGAGGCCGCCGTGGTGGAAACCCGCGCCCCAGGCGTTAGTGGGACCACCCGCCACCGGAGTCGATGACCAAAATCCGTTTACTGGCTCTCCTGCAAACACTGTCGCATCCATCATAAGCTTGCCATAAGGAACACTGTAATCAACCAGGGTCGCCAGTTCTTTAACCTTTGGCAATCTCCAGCCAGTACTGAAACTGGGCAGACTGAGAGCGCTGCAATAGGCTAATGCAGCAGTTTGACTCATTGGACCACCCGTGGATACTCGCTGCCAGATCAAGCCTGTTATCGTGTCTGTGACCGTGTCGGAGGTTGTTGTATAGCGAACTGCCGGTAACGGCCGATAAGGCGAACGAACGCAACGAGCATAGCCAGTGCTAGCAACAGCTGGGGTACAACTTGGAGAATACTGAAGGCTGTATAACAAGCCTGAATAACAAGCCGTTTGTCCAAAACTCATCCACCAGGGTTGCTGAGTTGGCGAGCCTACTAACGGAGTTGAAGAATAAAAGTAACTAGTTGGCGTGCCAGTGAAAATAGCGTTGATCCCGGGAGTCGCGCCAACGTAATTTATCGTATAATCTACCAAACTCTCCAATTCAGCATTATTAGGTAAACGCCAGTCATCGAAGCCCCCCGTGAGTTGAGCCACGCAATAGTCGACTGCTTGGGCCCAGGTCATCGTTGATACACTGGGTATCAGTTCCCATTGCAGTCCTGTTAAAGCATCGCTGATGATGCTTGCAGAGCTGTTATAACGCGAACCCTGGGTTGTTGCATCTTGGTAGACACCTGTACTCTGATTCCAGGCTGCCAAGAGCCCAGACAAACGAGTGAGAGTTTTACTGGCTGTCTCAGCAAAAGTTGGGCTGTTGCTGCCAGATAAACTATCAGAGACACTCAGTGAACGGGTTCCTGATATGAAATTACTGTTACTTTTTGTATCAGAAATTGTTTGACTCATACTTTCAGAGCCACTGTGAGTTCGGCTATTGCTGGCGCTCAAGCTAAGAGCTTCAGATTTACTCAGCGATCCAAGTGTGCTCAAAGTATTTAAGCCCGTCTGAGTAGAAGTTTGCGTCTGAGTAACACTGAGTGTTTTTGAAATAATTGAACTGGGTGTTTCAGGCTGAGTTAAGCTATTGCTCTCACTAGCAATATTTGTTTGTGTTTGCAGTGTATCTGAAAGCGTCACTGTTTCACTGCAAGTCCAGACTCGATCGTAAAGAACCAACTCGTATTGTTCTGAAAACTCCGTCTTTCTTCTCGTCCAATCCGCAAACATACTCACCAACAAAATACTGCTTCGCGTAATCTGTGAGCCATATTGCGGGGGTAACCGCGGGCCAGGAGCAACCTGATAACCTGCTTGTAAAACAACAGATGCCACCGGGACAATCTCGCAGTTTACTTCGTCGACTTGAGTGTTGATAAAAATCGAACAATTGGCCACAAAAAGACCCGTATAACCAGGCAGCTGTTTAATCTGAGGAGCCATATAAGCAAGCAAAGCATTCAGGCCTGCAGACGTTAGCTGACGTTGTTCCAACCCGGTATACGATTCATTTGATACAAGTTGAACCAAGGGTTGGTTAACCCCAGAATCCGTTATCTTGCTTACATTCAAGAAACTAGCTGCAGCAAATTGAGGCAGCAAGCACAGATAGAGTAATATTTTATAATTCAACATTGAACTCGTTTGTATAGCTTTAATTTGGGATCGTCAAATCGCTGCTGCCAAAATCTACAGTAAAATCAATTCTCCACCCATAACACCTGTATCCCGCCTGAGCAAAGGCCAATTTTCTATCAGCTTAATACCATAGACAAGTGGATTTCCATCTTGGTCAGCAATATGGAGCATCCAAAAATCTTCGCGTTCTATATATTCAAACTCGAGGGTGTAGGTTTTGCCATCGAGCTCGGTCTGCTGAGTGTAATGCGGGCTATTTGCCTGAAATGGAATTTCTAAAACACCCACACTTCACCTCAAAATAAACTAAACAAGTACGATTGAGTTTGCTGAGAAGTCGCTTCTGATACTTCGGTTGCTGGCTGCTTACCCAGCGACTTTTTAGGCTGTGCTCTTTTTACTTTAGGTTTTGGAATATTGATTATTTTACTTTCTACCATACGGATTTGCTTGGCAGAACAAGAAAAACAAAGTGCATCTGAGTTGGCTGCTGTTCTTTTAATCGTCAGATTCTCCAACGCCATGTCTCGATAGGTTTTTAAGCTGGTGACGATTTGCACTGGTTGGCCGCTTTTCATGAGCTCTTCCAGTTGCCTAAACGCTTCGTCAGCATAGTTACCAGAATCAAAAAATGTTGTACCTAAAAAAGCGGTTGGCGTGTTGGATATAATACCATCAAGTTGAATTGAATCTGGTAGTATTTGAATATGGTCAATCATATTACAGCCCGACTCGACAGGGTGCTCAGTGGCTCTGGTTTGCAGGGTGTGGGTTTCTGAAATGGCTACATCTAGAATCACTTGGCCAATCGCTGCTTTGGGCTTGTCAAAAATCATCGAAACCGTTTGAACAACACTCACGGATGAACCAACGCCTGATAAGTATTGCGATTGACTCTGTCGTGATGAATGTCAATCATGCGCGCGACTTCGCGGCTGATTTCCATGGGA
>JBAXMC010000065.1:0-9122 GCA_037134495.1 Myxococcaceae bacterium | reverse complement strand
CTTTGCGAGAGCGTTAACAAACCATCTGAAGTACAGGCATAGCGTCTTAAAACGCCATCTGCATTCATGAGTCCACTAACGATTCGAAAATCTTTGTGCTGATATGGCGACTCTGGTTTTGCTAAAACCAAATAACTGCATTTTAAGAATTCGCGATCAAATCCAATTTTTTGATCAACCGCCATAAGCTCTTTGGGGCGCATATGGGGAAACTCTGCATGACACCAATTGTTGCGTGATAATAAAAGCGGACACCGATCCGTCTCAGGACATGGAGCAATAATCTTAACCTGGCCTTCTTCATGCAGCCAATTTCGAATGGCCATAATATCTCTTGAAGCTACTTTCGAAGCAGGTTCGATCACAACCAAAACGCCATTCTTGTCTAATAACTTCATGGCCTGAGAGATCAATAAATGCTTCGACTCTAAGTAGCGAGAACCAGACCCAAACTCATTCAAAACATGTGCCATGATAATAATATCGGGTTTAAAATCAGGTTTCCAAAAATAAGAGGGGCCTTTTAAATTGGCTTGAACGAGTTTGATGTCTAATTTTTTTTTGAGAAGTCCTTCAAAAAACTCTACACCTGCTCGCATAGGTCCGATCTCACGATCGACTGCAACAGATTGAGAGAGACCGCCAAAAGCCAAATGCGCTCCGAAAGTGCCAGATAAAGGCCCTGCTCCCAAATCTAAAACTTTGGGGTTTTTAAACGGCAGATTTAAACTTTCGAGCAAACTCGCGATTTTCATCGCATACAAAGGCATGTAATAGCCTAAGTAAGCCCTTCGAAGCGCTGGTTTTCTGAAATAATCACTGAGAGAATCAGCACGTTCCTGAGTCAGTGCTTTCCAAAGAGCTTTGATATCTGGAATTAAATCAGACGCATGAATTGATTTGGCATGTAGAAAAGCCTGGTATTCTAGATTTATGCGATTCATCACAGATATCCCAAGCCCTTGGGCCATAGAAGAAGAAGAAAAAGAACAAAAGAAAATTCACGAACAAGAAAGACAGATTCCCCTAGAAGAAGAACCTTTTGAGCCAGAACCAGAACCTGAAGAAACTCCTCCCGAAGAAAGAGTTGCAATTATCGAACTCTAGAAATCTTAACCTCGTTCTAGATATTGACCATTGCGTGTATCAATCTTGATTTTATTACCTTCGTTGACAAACAAAGGCACCTGACAAGTAAAACCCGTTTGAAATTTCGCAGGCTTGGTGGCCCCACTCACGGTATCTCCTCGAACAGCAGGAGCACACTCAACCACTTCCAGCACGACACTGTTAGGGATATCGATATTCACAGGCTTACCCATGTAGAACAGCAAAGAAGCAGCCATGCCTTCGATTAAGAAGTTACTGGCCTCACCCAAAACTTTGACGGGCACTTCGAACTGATCGAAAGAGAGAGGATCCATAAAATGAAACACGTCGTCTGAGTTATACAAAAACTGAACTTCACGTTCTTGTATATCGGGGACATCCACTTTATCGCCTGACCTAAAAGTTGGGTCGATCGTAAGGCCTGTAATTAAATTTTTGAGCCTGGTCCGAACAATCGCAGCGCCTTTACCAGGCTTGTGATGTTCAAACTCTGTAATCTCGTAAGGCACGTTTTGAAAAAGGATTTTAAGACCTCGGCGAAAGTCAGATGTCGTGTACATAGGACTTAAGGGCTAACCTGTTTCTTGATAATTTTCAAGGGTTCTGCCACACTTGTGCTTGGAACCACAAAAGGGTCTCGAACAAGATTTTTAAAAACATATCGAAATTCCGGAATCGCCAAAATCACATCAATTTCTGCAGGAATTTTTATTTCTCCACAATGGTACAAAGCTGGCAGCATAAGCCTAGGTTTTAAAGTCCAATTTTTAGAATAAGTTTTTATGTCTATTTCCACCCGCTCAAATCCATATTTAAGATTCTCAACGACAATTATTTGTTCTTGTTTGGCAATTTCTTTTAAAAATTTTACAAGATTTGGGAACCTAGTTAAAAGCGTTACTTGAAAGTGACCCTTTTGGGTCTTAACATCACCCAAAATAACTTCTGTGTCCTCTGCAATTTGAGTAAGCAGCTCTAAAACGCTGGAAGCTTCAGTTGTTTCTGGAATTTTTTTCTGCAAAGCCTCATACTCTGCATTTAAAATTGCATCAAAATTGCGACGATACTGACCCTGTTGTTCGATTTCAATTAATTCGCTGTAAACACAATTTTGATCCGCTATTTTTTTAACCAAGATTTCGTGTTCAGCCTTTTGTTCTTGAAACAAGCATAAATCTGCAACCAACCAAGCACTTACCGTCGCGAATAAGATACCCAAGCTCATCACAAATATTTTCATAAAGTTCCCAAGACTTCAAAAGACAAGCCTTTTGATTTAATCAATTTAAGATGGTGAAGATTCACAAACGTTCGCAAAGCTTCTTTGGAATCAGCAATGCCTTTGAGATGATAAGTGCTTTCTGATTTTGTAAGTTCAACCAACGAGATGCCGACAGGAAGTTCATTAACCAAGCCAAGCACAAAATCCAATGTTCGAACTTTGAGAGGTTCTAGATTCTCAATGTTTTTATTTTCAATCAAAACCTGCTGCTGCTGTGCCTTAAAATCTTGGATCGCCAACTGCAAAGCTTGCTTTGATTGAATACTGCTTTCTATTTTTTCAAATTGGCGAATTAAATTTCTGTTTTTTTGTTGAACGAACAGAAAAAAACAAAGGATAACAAGCAGATTTAATGCTGCCAAAAAAAATAGTTTCATACGTATTAACTATATCAGATTCCAGAGGGTGATTTCAATGGCCGCTAAGGCTAAAAATGGGCCAAAAGGCATCGACCTCTGAGGGGGAACCCAGTCATCGCCTTGAAATGGCTGCTTTTTAAATGAAAAAATCACATACAAAACAATCCCTTGGAAACTTGCGAGCAAGATCATCCAAGACAACCAAAACCAGCCGATATTAGCTCCGATGGCACCGATTAAAATAGGGTCTCCCCATCCCATCGAGTTTTCATCGGCTTGAAGGCGCTTTATGGCTCTCAGAATCCAAGTAGAAACCAATAGAAAAACAGCAAAGAAAATAAACCCAGCCATAAGCCCAATCAAACGGTCATAAAATAAACTCAAGCTTTGAACATAACCAAACCCGAGACCTGAGAGGGTTATTAAAATAGGCAGTTGCAGTGGGATTATCCAAGTATCGAGATCGATCAGACCAACAGCAATTAATATAGTGCATAAAAAAAATATTTCAAAACCCTGAATAGGTGTATCAGAAAAAACAGCACAAACAACGGCCAAAACAGCAATCGAAAGCTCTACCAAGGGGTATCTCAAAGAAAACTGATGATGACAAAAACGGCATCTGCCTTTCAAAAAAAACCATGAGAATATGGGCAGCAAATCCCTCACCCAAAGCGTTTGACGGCAGTTGTAGCAATAGGAGCGTGTTGTCAAAAAGTGGTGTTCAAAACTAGGCAGACGCAAAATAACAACGTTTAAGAAACTACCCAGACAAGCGCCAATGATAAAAACAAATGCCAGTATAAGAACAACCATGACAACCCTCTAACATAAAAAAAGCACGGTTACCCGTGCTTCAAGTGCTCTTTTTTCAGAGCCATTCAGACTCAAATTAAGCTGCTTTTTTGTGAGCTTTTTTCTTGCCTGTGTTTTTCTTAGCTACAGCTTTCTTAGCAGCTGGCTTCTTGGCTGCTGGCTTCTTGGCTGCTGGCTTTTTAGCTGCTTTTTTGGCAGCTGGCTTCTTGTGAGCTTTTTTAGCTGCTGGTTTTTTATGTGCTTTCTTGGCTGCTGGCTTTTTGTGACCTTTTTTAGCAGCTGGTTTTTTCTTGGCTGCAGTTTTTGCTTTTTTGGCTTTAGCAGCGGCTTTTTTAGCAGCGGCAGCTTTTTTCTTCAATTCTGCTTTCTTCTTAGCAAGAGCCTTTTTCTTTGCAGCGGCTTCAGCTTTTTTCTTCTTAGCAGCCAATTTCTTCTTCTTTAGAGCGAGTTTTTTCTGTAACATAGCCTTCCTTTGTGCAGCAGTTCTACGACGTTTCTTGCCTTTTCTTGCTGTGCCACCGCGGCTTGCTTTGACACGTGCGATGTCGCCTGCTTTATCTACATAATAAAGATAATTTTGGTCCCGTTTCATGTCGGTTTTCAAAACCAACTCAGGACGATCACCGTGTTTTTTCTTTTCGCCACCGCGAACCATCTTGGCGCGATAGACATTCAAGTTACGGTCTAAATAGTATAGCCAACCTTTTTTACGCTCAATTCCTGCGCGTACTACTTTCTCTGCCATTTGAGTCCTCCTTTTAAGCGGGTTCCATAAACCCTTCAACCTAATACTATCTTCTCTTATAACGGACTCATTCGTCGAGTCCTCTATCTGTTTTTCTTGTTACACTTGATTATTTCTACAATAATATAAAATCGAAACATTTTCAGATACTTACAGATTTTTGGACAGGAGACAGAGGTTGCGTAATTGCGTAACACGCCCCATTTGCCATCTTCTATTTATGCAACTATGTCACCCTTGATGGACCTCAAAGAACGATTTACCAACGCCATGAGCAAAAATCGCTTAGCACACGCATTGCTTTTTTTGGGAGATAATCCAGCTCTCAAAGAACAGACGGCTCTCTCTCTTACGTCGGGTCTCTTATGCGAAAACAAAGTCATCCCTTTTGGTTGTGGAAGTTGTATCAGCTGTAAACAAGTTCTTGAGAACCGGCATCCACGGGTTCGCATGCTGCTTGGAGACCCAGAAATTAAAATTGATGCTATCCGAGATTTAATCAGTGCACCGGGTCATCCCTCTTGGATCATTCCCAAAGCACACCTCATGAATAAGCAAGCGAGCAATGCTTTGCTCAAGACTTTAGAAGAACCCAGAGGCAACCAATTTTTAATTTTGATGGCTCCCAATACACGCTCTCTCTTGCCAACTTTAGTTTCAAGATGTCAAAGAATTATTTTTAAATCATCGTCTATCAGCATCGACAATTTTCTTGCACCTAGCATTCCTGAAAATTTAAGTGAGCGTTTAGAACTGATAGAACGCCTAAGCAAAGATAAGTCAGATTTGAATCAAATTCTGCTTGCTTGGCAACAAAACGCTTCATCTGAATTTAAACAATCACTCTTAAAAGCTCAAGAAGACTTAAAAAAACACGTGAACGCACAACTTATCTTGGAAGGTTTGTTGCTTTCAAAAAAGACTTAGCCGTAGGCTAGGTGTCATGAAACACATCTTCTTGCTTTCTGGTCTTCTTTTTTTGGTGAATTGCAGCAAAGGTTCTGCTGACTATGCTGCCATTCAGTCTGATTGCGATTCAGTGCTGAATCATGTTGTGACAGGAAAAGCTGGCACTAACGGTTCCGAATATCACATATCTATTTCCGTAGATGGAACTCCCATGCTAGCAATCGCCGATACTGGCAGTTCGAATTTATTGATTAATCCAATGTCAGGTTTTACTCCCTCTAACCCGACAAATACACAATTTAGTATTAGTTATGGGGATCCTGTGAGTAGCACAGCTTTTTTAACAGGCTACCAAGGCAAGGTTGATCTACACTGTGCCTCAGGCGTCAAATCATATAACTATGGTTATATTACAAATTACAGCAGCACCAATGGAACTTCTGCGGCAACACTCATGGGACTTGCTTATCGCGATCTCCAACAACCAGCTGCAAACGATGCAACACCAACTTTCTTCAAAGATCTCGTTAACAATGACAACATCAGTAATGAGTTCGCGATGCTTCTTTGTGGCGTAGGCAACAGCAACAGTCAAATCAACTTCGGCGGCATTAGCAACTTGTACAAAGGGACATTTCATTCCGTACCCATCTTAGTTGGTCCGTCTGGAGTCAATGATTACTATAATATTGGAGCCGGAGCTATCACCGTGGGCGAAACTTCAGTTGGTAGTTTAGAAAGCGTTCAAACCATTCTAGATAGCGGAACAACGCTTAATTTAATTCCACCAACTCTCTATCAAGCACTTGTTGCACAAATACCGGGCACCTCTAATATCAATCCAGGAAGCGTCGTATCGTGTCCCGATCTAACAGGTCTACCCAATGTCACGATTATGGTCACCGATACCGCAGGCAATCAGTTTCCTGTTGTGGTTACACCACAAACCTATTTCAAAAACCTGGGTGGTGGTCAATGTTTCTTTGGTTTCGCACCAGGCGGCAACATTGCCATTTTAGGCCAAGTGACCATGGAAAATTACTATGTTCACTTTGACCGTAAGAATCACCAGATCGGATTCGCACCTAACACTTTATGTAACAACTAAAACGCTTCTTCTGGGAGATCCATCAAGCTTAGATCACTCTTTTCGATCATAGACTTGGTGACTCCCAAGTTTGGCAACGCGTCTTTGCAGAAAAATCTCGCAGATGCTATTTTGCCTTCATAAAAAGCTTTGTCTTCTTTTGAAGCACTGCTCATTTTTTCTGCAGCTACTTCTGCGTGTTTGATCAGCAACCAAGCAATTACCAGCTCAGCAATACCAGTAAGAATCTTGTTGCCATAGAGACCCACATAGTAAAGCGACTCGCCCATCTTACCCATCATCTGCATCAAAATATTTTCTGCATCTGACAAAGCTTGTTCGAGAGCCTCATATTCATGTTCTAAAACAGATTTTGCTTTTCGGGCCGCAAGCATGTCGCGCATTTGCTCCAACAAAATTTGGAGTGTCGCGGCACCGTTTTTAGCAATTTTTCTAAAAATCAAATCAAGCGCTTGTATATGAGTGGTGCCTTCGTAAAGCGAATCTATTTTTTGATCGCGCATATACTGCTCAATCGGGTAATCATGCAAATAACCCGAACCACCATAACATTGAAGCGAATCTGACAAGATTTGATAAGCTTTTTCTGAGTTATAACCCTTCACCAAGGGCAACAGCAGGTCAACCAACTGATGATCTGTTTTGGAATCAGAAAGCTTCGCTTGGTCCTGCATATACGCACAATACATACATAATGCGCGCATACCTTCTGCGTAGCTCTTTTGGTACATGAGCATGCGGCGAACATCAGGGTGCTGAATAATCCGAACTCTCGGAGCATTCTTGTCCATTGCTTGAAGTAAATCGGGGCCTTGAACCCGAGATTTACAATAGTCCAGAGCATTTAAATAAGCCGTAGAAAGCGTTGCCATAGATTTCACACCCACAGCCATACGTGCTCGTTCGATAATCTTGAACATCTGACGGATACCATCATGGACGTTGCCCACGAGAAGACCTTTGGCTTGTCCGCGTTCACCAAAAGTTAATTCGCAGGTTGCAGAACCTTTGATACCCATCTTTTTTTCGATATTTGTGCAATAAACACCATTGCGTTCCCCTAAAGACCCATCTTCGTTGACCCAAAATTTGGGGACAATAAACAACGAAAGGCCTTTGGTGCCGATTTCTGCGCCTTCGGGTCTAGCTAATACCAAGTGGACAATATTTTCAGCTGAGTCGTAATCACCATTGGTAATAAAGCGCTTAACGCCTTCGATTTCCCAAACATCGTCATTTAAATGCCGTGCTTTTGATCTTCCTGCACCTACATCACTACCTGCATCTGGTTCTGTTAGAACCATGCTGGCACCCCAACGGTGATCTAGAATACCCTGCCTGTAACGTTTAGCCTGAGCCTGCGTTCCCATTTGTCCAATCAAATCGGCACAAAAAGCACCAAAAGTGTAAAGTGCAACCGGCGGGTTTGCTCCGACAAGCATTTCAAAACTTGCCCAATAAACAGACCTTGGCGCATTAAAGCCCCCTAATTCTTCTGAGGCATCAAACCGATGCCAATCGCCATCATAAAAAGCTTTGAGAGATTTTTTAAGACCTTCTGGCAAATGCACATTGCCGTCTGAATCTAATTTAAGTGGGACTTGATCGCCCTCAGCGAAACTAGAAGCGATCTTCTCAACACACAGCATCTCAAATGCTTTGAGGGCTTCACGCACCATCGGCTCATCCAAATTGGTATACGGTTCGTGTTTTAGAACGTTCTTATCGACATCTAAGACCTCAAATAAGTTGAAATAAATGTCTCTCAGGTTACTTTTGTAGTGATTCGATGTCGCCATGACTATTTTCTTAAGCCTATTTTGACTTGAGGACAAGTATCTCTTGACGAATAATCTAAAACTGCTATCTCGTGTGGAGTTGGAGAGATGGCCGAGTGGCTGAAGGCGCGCCCCTGCTAAGGGCGTATACGGGAAACTGTATCGAGGGTTCGAATCCCTCTCTCTCCGCCACCCTACGCTGAAGCTTCGGGTGGCAAGCCACCAGGATTGACACACGAGCTTACAGCGTAGGAGTGCCTGCCGTAGCTTTAGCGTAGGTAGGCTCTCCATTTAAATCACCAGGAAATACGCGCTCTTGTTTTTCGGTTTTATTCTTCATGTGGTACGTATACTTCCTGGAATTATCTAATCGAGATATTTATGTCGGCTATACGCGAGATCTTAGGCAACGTTTCAAAACTCATAACGATGGCCTTGTGCACGCCACCAAGGGTTTCCTGCCCGCAAAATTAAAAAGCTACGTATCCGTAGATCACCGATCGGTTGCTCTCAATCTAGAAAAATATTTTAAATCTGGTTCAGGAAAAGCCTTCGCATTCAAACGATTTCTAGATAAACCTAAATCATGAACCCCCTTTATATCGTTTGGTTTCGGCAAGATCTCCGGCTTTCTGACAATCCGGCTTTGTTCGAAGCGTCTAAACTGGGCCAAATATTGCCTATCTATATCGAAGATCCTGATTTAGGAGCTGCAAGCCGCTGGTGGCTTTCAAAATCTCTTCAAAAATTAAACGCCGATTTGGATAACAAACTTCAGGTTTTTCAAGGCAACCCCAAAGACATTATTTTAAATCTGGTAAAGAAATATAAACCAGCTGGTGTCTATTGGAATCGTTGTTACGAACCCAAACGCATCAAGCAAGATTCTGAAATCAAGATTCTTCTTGCTCAACTAAAACTCGATTGCCAAAGTTTTAAAGGCTCTTTGCTGTTTGAGCCTTGGGAGATCTTAAAAAGTGACAAGACACCTTATCGGGTTTTTACGCCTTATTAT
>JBAXMC010000064.1:0-9271 GCA_037134495.1 Myxococcaceae bacterium | reverse complement strand
TATATCAACACCTCTATCTTCACTCGCATTATTTTGTATGATTAAACTTTTTGTCTTGAAATTATGTCTTTCTTGATATTCATTTACTAACGCAATCACACTCGATGTTTTTCCTACTCCTGGAGGACCTTGAAGATAAAGATGAGATTTAAGCTTTGGATTGGTATGGTGACTGGCGGAGGCCAGAGATTTTGCAAAACGTTCTAATTCAGATAATGGGTCTGTTGAAGCCATGTCTTGATAACTCAAAAATTCTTCAAAAAATGCGGTGCGATTAAATCCAATCTGTTTTGAGACGGTAGGAATTGCAAGAATGTGTTTTACTGCTCTCAAAGTAGGATCTTCTTTACCGTCATCATGCATTAAATCGTGAGATAGGCCATATTGAGTTCGAATTCTTTTGAATCGAGATTCAATTGCTAGCTGACTTTTAGCGGTAAGTTGCGACTTGGTTCTTATGTACTGCAATTCAAGCGCTTTTAGTTCATCGTTTGGAGGGCCTAAAATATGATTTCGACAAGAATTCACAAAACCCATAAAAGGTTCTTGAAGTTGAAATATATAGGGAGAAATCATATTACTCACAAGTGTGTGAAAAATAGATGCTATGAAAAAACCAAAGGCTCCCAAAGTGGCTGCTTGCGGGATAGCTTGTCCGGGAATTTGTCCATTTCGAGTACAGTAAATTTGATAAGTATAATAGCCTGTAGCTGCATTGATAAGAGGCCAGAGGCTGTCCCAGATAACTTCTCCGTAGGCCTCGTGTTTTTTAGCCAGGAAATCTTTTTCTGAAGAAACGTCATAGAGTGCTGTCGCGTTTTTTTTGTAAATATAATCGTAATAATTTTTACTAGAAAATGCTGTTTGAGATAGAACAAGGCTGAAGATTACACTGATTAGTCTCACTAAAATAAAACAACTTTGTTTTTGAATTTATTTCATGATATAATAAATATATGGAATATTTGCAGAATATTACAGTGTCTGAATTTGGAAAAATTAGATCTAATATGTTGAGCAATTTTCTAACAATGATGCTTGTTGTTAATGCTGTTTCAATAACAATGGTGGTAGGCATGTTGGATGATGGCTTTGAATATCCGAAGAATTTAGGAATTGCGATCAGCGTTTTTTCTTGTTCAGGTGGCGTTTTTTTATTTTTTCTCTTAAAACGCTACATGGAGACCATCACCTATCGGTTTAATCGAGTGGACCAGGCGCGTCTTGAATCAATTGCTAAGATTGCTAAGCGTTTCTTCGCTCCGTTCATGATTTCTGTGTTCTTGGACATCGCTTTTGCTTGTTTGGGTGTGGGAATGCTCTTCCTCGCTTTGATGGCTCATCTTTAAAAGAGCACTTCTGACTTGTTCTGTTAACCCTTTAGAAGTCAAAGGTTTATGGAGAACTAAAACAGGTGATGGAAGTCGTTTCACATAAAAGCAGAGTTCTTTGGCAAGCTCTTCATCCATAAGAGTCAGCGTTGGTTTGAGCAGATGCATCTTGTCTAGCGCATCAAAGCTGTTCATTGCCGTTGCCAAGATAATATCCGGAGTTTTTGCAAAAACCATTTGAGCGGCTAATCGGATGGTTTTATTGGGGTCTACCAGCAAGATACGATGGGTCATGCTGAGTATTGTCGGTCTTTAAGGGTAAATTGTTTCGTCTCCCTTGATTTTTAGTTTTAAAACCACATAATCGTTCCATGAAATCTGCTCTCATCATGTGTTTTGCTTTGCTATCTGCCTGCTCAACCGTGAAGACTGCCAAAAATGCAGATACCTATTTGGATACCGTTAGACTGACTTATGAAGCGGGTGAAAAAGCTTTAAAAGACGAAGATTTCGAAGATGCGATCAAGAGTTTTGAAGAAGTGCGGACCAAATATCCCTATTCAAAATATGCTGCGCTCAGTGATCTAAAGCTTGCCGACACCTACTTTGCCCAGGAAAAATGGCTGGAAGCAGCTGATGCCTATGATTTTTACGTTCGATTTCACCCCAGACATGAGCAAAATGCTTATGCTTGGTTTCAAATCGCCAAAGCTTATTTCCATGCCATTCCAAGAGAATTCTTTATATTTCCAAAGAGTTATGTGAAAGACCAAACGGCTACGCAAGAAGCTTTAGAAGCTGTCCAGCGTTATTTGACCGAGTATCCTAGTGATAAAAATGCCGAAGAAGCTGAAAAAATGCGGGTGCATCTGCGCTCACAGTTGGCTTTGCGAGATCTGCATATTGCTGAGTACTATGCCAAGCGTCGTAAAACCAAAGGCGCGTTAACGCGTTTTGAGCATGTCGTGAAGCAGTATGGTGATACGCCAGCAGGGGAGATTGCCAAACAGAGGATTCTAGAATATACTAAAGGTCCAGTAGCTCATGGGGGCGATATGGGTTCGACGGAGGATGAGAACAAGAAATAGCACGCTGCGAGTCCCAGTCATCGCATTAAAACGGCTGGAAAAAACATAAATGCAAACAACAATGTTATGCAAGAAGCCGCTTTCGCCTAAAAACGACAAGTAACTCCATCGCCTTCCTGCCCCGTCTGAGCGGGGAGGGTCGATGCACCGACCAGACTGGCCTGTCTTTTTTCTTGGGGATTTAAAGACTGGTGAGGAGATAAACCAAGATGCTGCTAGGTGCCTGTCTCTGGGCGAACTTACTGGCATAACTATCTAGAGACTAAGCGTGTAGAAGTTTTTTGGGACAATCTTTCGGACGCGGGTTCAATTCCCGCCGCCTCCACCATTATGCTACGCTCTCTTTTATGCACAAGAGCAGACTTGAAGCCTTTAGTGATGGTGTTTTAGCGATTATTTTAACCATCATGGTATTGGGACTTAAAGTCCCAGATGGGGTTGGAGTTTCGGCGCTGTTGCCATTAACGCATGTCTTTTTGTGCTATGTGCTCAGCTTCGTTTATATCGCGATTTATTGGAGCAATCACCATCATCTTTTTCAGATTGTGAAGCACGTTAACGGACCGATTTTATGGGCGAATTCAAACCTGCTTTTTTGGTTGTCGATGATTCCTTTTGTGACTGCCTGGGCGGGTGAAAACCATTTTGCAGAAGTTCCGGTTGCACTTTATGGGCTGGTTTTATTGTTAGCAGCCCTATCTTATTTTATTTTAACCCGAGCTTTGCTTGCTTCTCATGGCCAAGGCTCTGATTTGGAAAAAGCATTGGGTAGCGATATAAAAGGCAAGATATCTGTCGCTTTATATGCCTTGGCAATTCCGATTGCTCTTATTGTGCCTTATCTTGCGTTAGCGATTTATGTTCTGGTCGCAGGTGTTTGGATAGTACCGGACCGACGTATAGAAAAGGTAATTCATGACTAACCATCCCATTCTTGCTTATCATAACGGAATTTTTCTAGACAGTATCGATGCCAGGCCTCTTCGCATCTTATCTGAGTACTTAGAACCGCTTCATAGGCTTCGTGAAGAACACGTGCATGATACCGTCGTATTTTTTGGTTCAGCTCGCACGCCGAAAAATAATATTTATTATCAAGATGCACAAGAACTTGCCAAGCAGTTGACAAGATGGTCGCTGACACTCGAGGGTGATCGACGATTTGTGATTTGCTCTGGTGGTGGTGGTGGAATTATGGAAGCTGCGAACCGGGGGGCGAGTGAAGCGGGTGGACGTACAATAGGTTTTAATATCGGTTTACCTCAAGAACAACGTCCGAATTCTTATTTGGCACCAGAACTGACATTTGAGTTCCACTATTTTTTCATGCGAAAACTTTGGTTTTCTCATTTGGCCAGAGCTTTAGTGGTGTTCCCAGGTGGTTTTGGGACGCTAGATGAGCTCATGGAAATGCTAACATTGGCACAGACGCGTAAAATCGATCGAGATATCGTGATTTTGCTTTATGGTTCAGAATATTGGAAAGAAATTATCAACTTCGATGCTTTGGTTAAACATGGCATGATTTCAAGTTCAGACTTAAAGTTATTCAAATTTGTAGATGATGTTCCAACAGCTTTTGAGACCTTGAAAGAAAAATTGCCGCTTCATTATGAAAGCGATACACCTTGTCTCGCTAAATCAAAGGTTGTGACGTATGATAGAACTTGAATTTATTGGCGCAGCGAGGACGGTGACGGGCTCTAAGCATTTGTTGCGCACTTCTAAAGCGTCTGTTTTGCTTGATTGTGGTTTGTTTCAGGGGCATCGTCAGGAAGCTTTTGAAAAGAATCGCAATATCCCCGTCGATGTTAAGAAAATAGATGCTGTTGTGCTTTCGCATGCTCATATTGATCACTCAGGCGCATTGCCGGCGCTTTATAAAATGGGTTATCGAGGGTCTATTTTTGCGACACCTGCAACCCGTGATTTGTGCTCTCCGATGCTCATGGATACTGCCAATATTATGCGGTCAGATGCAGTACATATCGAAAAATTAATCAGTAAAGGAGTGCAAGGTCTAACCCCAGCAGAACCCCTTTATGACCAAGATGACGTGATCGGAACACTTGGGTTAATGGTCGGTTTGCCTTATCATCGCAAGCAGCTTATTGCGCCGGGTATAGAGCTGACTTTGATAGACGCTGGACATATCTTGGGCAGCGCTATTTGTGTGCTGGATATCGAAGATGCTGGAGAACACAAGCGACTTGCCTTTACAGGAGATTTAGGTCGTAAGCATTTGCCAATTTTGCGCGACCCAGAGATCCCAGAAGGTGTTTCATGTTTACTCATGGAAAGCACTTATGGAGACAGGCGTCATGACCCGATTGAACCCACTTCGAAGGCGCTTTCAGATGCCATTAACCATGCCTTCAAACGTGGAGGCAAGATTGTTGTTCCGACTTTTGCGCTTGAACGTGCTCAAGAAATTATTTATATTTTAAAAAAGCTTCGCGAGAAAAAAGAGATTCCGAATATCCCCGTTTATGTCGACTCACCCCTCACTGTTAAGCTAACAGATGTTTTTAAGTTGCACCCAGAATGCTATGACCTTGAATTTTTTGAAGTTTTGCACGGTCGTGAATCGCCGTTTGAATTTCCAGGCCTAACTTATGTGTCTTCTGTAGAAGATTCTAAACGTATTGACTCAGAGATTGTATCGTCGGTTATTTTATCTGCGAGTGGCATGTGTGAAGGCGGCCGTATCTTGCACCATTTACAAGCAACCATAGAAGACCCTAAAAATATGATTTTGATTGTTGGGTATCAGGCTGAACATACACTGGGAAGAGGCATTGTTGAGAAACGCTCAGAAGTCAAAATATTCGGTCAGGCTCAAGCTCTAAATGCAGAAGTGCGTGTTTTGAATGGTTTTTCAGCGCATGCTGATCAGACAGACCTGATTGCTTTTGCACAAGCTGTAGCTGTCAAAGGCAATCTAGAGCGTATTGTTTTGGTTCATGGTGAACATAAAGCCCAAGAGGCGCTATCTCAGCAATTAACCTATCAGAAATTTCAACAAGTGAACATACCAAAACCAGGGGAAACTATCGAAATTTGACTTTTATTTGTGATATATGTCAATATTATTAAATGGATAATATTAACACTAAAAAGAATGTTTTTACGGAACAAAAAACATTCAGAACACCGGCAAATATGCGAAATACCGAACGAGATGCATTTGAAGGATCTCAGGTAAGCCATACCCAAGAGCAAATACAAGCAATAGCAGGTCGGCATTTTGAAAAAAAATATAATGCTCAGTTGAAGAATGAAGCTTTTATCAAAAAAAATGACGTTGAATTGTTTGCTACTCAAAAGATGCTTCCTAGGTTCAAAATGCTGCTGGCGGAAGCCCATCGATTGGCTAAAGGACCAGAGGCCAAAAAGGAAATCAAAAACTTGGCTGCAAGGCTCTCAAAAATTGAAGAAAACAATTCTGGTGAAGCAGAGTTGTCTCTTCAGTTAAGGTTCTTTATGGCAAAACTCTCAAACTCATTAATCTTTACGGGTGGTGGTAATGTCTCAGAAATTCAAGCAAGAATGAAACAACTGTTGGCAGAATTGAACACAGTGGAAACTTGAGTTAGTAGTGGAACAACTGCGCTTGTAAGTTTGTTCTCTTGAGTATGTTAAAAAATCTGGTTTTGCTGCTGAGTTTTCTGCTAGGTAGTCTTGCTTTGGCTCAGAAAGAGTGGAGTTTTAAGACAACTCTGGGTGTTAACCTGGGTCAGACTTTCAACCAAGCTTTTATTGGCCAACAAAATGGTGTTTCTTTTAGCCCTGGGTTTCAGTTCGAAGAAGTCATTCGACTTTACAAAATACCGCATGAATGGCGAACTGAGTTTGCACTTTCTGAGGCTTGGACAATCACAACTCCTCAAACTGTTTTTATCAAATCAAGCGATAGCTTAAATCTAAAAAGCAGTTATCTGTATCATGCCTGGGGTAACTTTGGGCCCTATACTTCTGCGAAGCTTCGAACATCCATGTTTAAGGGAGAAGATGTTTGGGCAAGCCAGTACACTTATAAAATAACAGATGCTGCTACAGGTCAGGTCTTACCTCGTGAACAAGGTCAAGGTTCTGCAGCAACTGGGACCTATATTTTTCACTTAACCAGTCCATTTTTGCCACTCATTTTGGAACAAGATATTGGATTTTTTGCACAGCCTTATCATGAAGATGATTTGTTGCTAGAATTTCGTGCAGGGGCTACAGGACGAGAAAATATTGCCAAAGGTCAGCGTATTTTGACAGCTGTGGGTATTATTTATGGGGATACGCCTGTTCGGCAGTTAGACAATGTCTATGAACTCGGGCCTTCTTTGGGCGTGCATTTTAAAGGCGAATTTTTTGAGAAAAAACTTTCGTTTAAGTTCTCGTGCGATACACTTTGGTCGTTCTTGCAAGTACCCATAGCTTCGCTTGATTCTACCAAACAACTAAGTTTTGATTTGTCTACAAGTGTTGGGGTTAATCTCTTTTCATGGCTCTCTCTGCACTGGCAATTCAAGAGCATCTATAATCCGGCTATCTTGGATCAAGTCCAGCTCATGAGTAATCTCATGCTGGCTGTGAATTTGTGAATCGAGACAAAATTTGCCAGCAGTGCTAGCATATGTTAGGATAAACCTATGGCAAATTTGAGTATTCGAAATCTGGAAGAGGGGGCTTATGAAGGCCTCAAAAAGCGAGCCATAGAACATGGGGTTTCTATGGAAGAAGAAGCGCGACAAATAATATATAAAGTACTGGATAGGCCGGAATCGATTTCAGCTCTTTTTAAACGCAATTTTGGTCTTAAAAAGGGCGTTGATTTAGAAGAAATTATTCTTGAGAGCCGAAAACCTCAAGAGCCTATGGGTTTTGAAGAATGATTTTATTGGACACCAATATTATTTCAGAGCTCATGAAATCAGCTCCAGACGCTCGATTAATCACTTGGATCGATGCCAGGGAACCGTGGCAGCTTTATACCAGCGCAACGACAGTGGCTGAAATCACTTATGGCATTTCTGTTTTGCCTGAGGGAAAACGCCGTAAACAAATAGAAGAATCTTGGGCGGAATGTCTTAGACAAGGGTTTTCGGGGATGGTTTTGCCGTTTACGAAAGAAGCTGCTGAAATTTATGGTGTTTTGATGGCAGATCGAAAACGGTTGGGTCGCCCAGTTAGTATGGCTGATGGTCAAATCGCTGCGATTGCAAAACTAAACAATGCAACACTCGCTACTCGAAATACTAAAGATTTTTCTGATTTTGATATACGGCTTGTTAATCCCTTAATCTAAGCAGCGGATACAAAGGGATGCTAACAAATAAGATCATCATGGCCTTTTGAACCAAGTGTGCTTCAGATCCAGCAACGACCCAGAGACAAAAAACACGAGCTGTTACAACAATTGCAGAGGTTTTTATCTTTAAAGGCCCGGTCATTTTAAGAAAAGCTGCAGCTGAGTACAAATAAGGGAAAACAGTTAAAATCACGGCAATATTAATAATTCGGTTAAACTCGTGCGCTAAGCTGGAAGACTCTGTGTAAATCACAATCGCTGTCATCAAAAGGCCTGATAAAATAAAATTCCAGACAGGCTTATTATAGATTTTTAAAAACAAGTTATCTTTTGCTGCAGCTCCTGCAGATTGACTGACAATTAAAGTCCAGCCGACCAACGAAGAAAAAGCTTTAAAGATGGCACACAAGGCCATCACAGATGCCCCGAGGGGTCCGACCATTTTTAAGGCTGCATCTGCAAAAGGAGCCGAAGATCTTGCGATTTGCTCAGCAGGAAAAAGACCCATGAGCAAACTCGAAGTTCCTAAATATAAAATCGCTGCGAGAACAAATCCAATCATTGTAGCGAGAGGAACATTTTGTTGTGGGTTCTCAATCGTATCTGAAGCCACAGAAGCGCTTTCAACGCCCATAAAGGCCCACAAAGCATAAGAAATACTGCCCTGTGACGGTTGTTGCAATGGCAATATTGCCAACAACATTGGCTCCCCAGTAGACATAGTTGGTTTGAAAACCAGCATAGTCGCCAAACGAACTTCTCGCATACCCGTACGGGCCGCCAGATTCAGGCTTAATATTGGCTAAGAGCGCAAACATCAGTCCAATGGCGCCTGCACCCACCGTCGCAATGAGCCAACCGATGGTTGATATGCTGCCAATAGACGCCATGCTGACGGGGAGCAAAAAAATACCGGTTCCGACCATGTTTACTAAAACTAAAATACTGGCCATGAACAGGTTCATTTTTTTCATTTGATAACCAACAGGTGGTACACGCCGTCTTCAGACTCAATGCCGTGTGTGTCATGAGCAAAGCCCGGAAAATTTTTATCCCATGTTTCAAGTGCCAGCAAATAAGGCATAAACGGGTCTTCTAGAGTTCCTATGTTTTCACCTGGCATCACCAACGGAATACCAGGTGGGTAGGGCACTAAACCTGTCGCAGCTGTTCGACCTGAGGCTTGTTTCAAAGCAATACGCTCGACTTCGTTGGCCACTAACTTTTGATAAGCATTTGCTGGAATCATGTCTGATTTTGGAAGCTGAGCAAAAGCTTTTTGCTGTAAATCCATGACGTTGTTTTGATGCAAGTGTTTCATCATGCTTTCCCCCAGGTCTTTCAGACCCAGGCCAGGATAATAAGCTGCAATGCTTGGAATGGCCTCAGTGAGAGATAAATTGCTGTCATAGTGCTTTTTAAAGCCTAATAAGTGATGCAGCAGAGTACTCCATTTGGCGTTTGTAACACCGAGAGAGAACAAAAATAAAATTGAAAAATCGTTTGTTTTTTCGACTTCAATACCTTTGGCATCAAGATAAGCCGTGAGT
>JBAXMC010000063.1:0-9301 GCA_037134495.1 Myxococcaceae bacterium | reverse complement strand
CCTGCATATGCACTTGACGCCACCTTACGGTTGATAGCAGATATCAAGAGTGAATCACCCAAAGAATTATCAGGAACTAGTCCAGCGGCTTTCAACTCAAGAAGCTTGTCTTGATTACATTGCCTCGATTCGTTGGCCAGCTGGCTTTGTTTGTCCAAAATGTGGTTGCAATGAATATTGGACCTCCAAGCAACTCCAAAGGATTTGTACAAAGTGCAAGCATCAGTTGAGGGTCCTTGCTGGCACTCTATTTCAAGATACAAAACTTCCTCTGACTTTATGGTTTCAAATGATTTGGTGGTTTGTGGGACCCAAAAATGGCGCAAGCGCACTTTCCCTTATGCAGAACTTTGGCATCGGTAGTTATCGAACTTCTTGGATGCTTTTAGGAAAATTGCGGTCTTGCGCAGTACTTCCAATGCGCCAGGCACTGAGCGGGCAAGTTGAGGTGGATGAAGCCTTTTTAGGTGGTAAAAACAATAAAGAAGTCATAGCTGTAGCTGCTGAAAAACGAGGAAAAGCAACGGGGAGAATCCGGCTTAAACATCTCCAAAGTCGTGAAGGACCTGAAATTCAGGACTTCATCAGTCAAACAATTGTGCCCGGTAGTACGATCATATCCGATCGGTTCAAAAGCTACCCAGCCATTGTGAAAAAAGGATATCTTCACGACCCTCAGAAAAAGCCATACTTTTGGGAGGAAGTAGATGGCGATGATGAGCGGTTGCTACCTCGGGTGCATAGAGTCATATCGTTGCTGAAACGATGGTACTACGGAACCTACCAAGGACGGGTTGCAAAAGAGAGCCTACAAACCTATTTGGATGAATTCGTATTTCGCTTCAATCGCCGTACTTCCGGAAACCGGGGTCTTCTTTTTCATAGAATGGTCGAAGCTACAGCGAATGCTGAGCCAAAACCCCATTAGGTGGCGTCAAGTGCATATGCAGGCAAAATACATTTACGAATTCAGATTCAAATAAGATGTTTGTTGGTTGGTCGAGAGGTCCTGCGGGTTCAGTGGATTTCGTGGATCAGCAACCCAATGTTCACATCAACAGTGGAATGAGTTTGTATGCTGTCTGGCAACAGGAATTAATAAACTATGAATTCTCACGTTATGGCACCACTGTGAACGGTATTAGCGGAGGGAACACTAACTATGACGGAATAGCAGATCCTTCGATAAGCTATGTTCCGGCTGTAAATGGCTATGATTTGAACACTGGTGCGCAATTCAATGGTAGTTCTAGCTATATTGCGATACCGAATCAGCCTCTAACAGACTATACCAGCAGCTATACAATTGGTATGTTATTCAATACGCAACATGCGGGAGGTGTTCTGTTGGGTTATCAAGATATTGCTGTTCCTGCAGTTACATTGGATTATCAAGCTAGGGGTGGTGGTGGAGATGCGCCTACTTATTCAGTTCCGATTCTCTATGTGGGCAGCGATGGAAAGCTAAATGCATCCATGTATGTAAATGAGCTCAGTGGAAATCTAACGATTTCTTCCAGCGCCGCTGTAATAGATAACGCCATGCATATGGTTGAGTTGATTGTCACATCCAATTGGTCACCGAATATCGCTTCAATGAATCTTATCTTGGACGGAGTGTGGCAGGGTGCTCAAAATTACTCAGGCACGTTCAATGGCCTTAGTATGAGCTACAACCAACTTGGAGTTGGGTACTACAATGGAGGTTGGAATTATTTCAACGGGTATATTCAGGCTTTCGGTATGGTTGTCGGACCAAACTGATTCAAATATTTAGGACAGTGCGCGAGTGATTCTGTCTCTCGCGCTTGTCCAATCTAGGCTTTGGGGGAGTTCTTCGATCCACAAGCTTTTAACCCCTAAAGCTTCGAGTCTATAGAATGCAGCAAATAATTCTTTGCCATAAGCGACCGGGTTATTGGGCAATATTTCACATATTCTGCCTGGAAAGTTCCGGGGAGTATGCAGCAAAAAAGCCGTATTTTCTGGCGCTTGTTCTAATTCAGCCAGACAGGCTAGTTTAATTTCAGAAATCAACGGCGCATAATGCTTATCTAAACGCCCGGGAGAACCGTTAATCTGATTCGAAGTGTCAAAAGATAAGTTTTCTAGAATCAAAGCTCCGGGTCTCAAAATAACCGGCGGGTTTTGAGTGATATCTATAACAGTCGATTCGAGGCCATACTCACAAGGCCCAGCATCTAAGACAGCGCTGATTCTATCGCCTAGAGTCAGCAAGACGTGTTCGGCTGTTGTGCTGCTGGGTCTTTGAGAGGCATTGGCGCTCGGAGCGACGACAGGGGAATCCACAAGTGTCAGTAACTCAAGAGCGACGGGGTGAGCTGGGACTCTCACGGCAACTTTATCTAAACCGCCGGTAGCCAGATAGGGCACATGTTTGGCTTTTGGAGCGACGATCGTGAGTGGGCCAGGCCAGTATTGGTTTGCGAGTTGCCAAAAAAGTTCAGGCGATTCTAAATCTAATAACTCTAGAGCTTTTTCAGCGCTTGCAACATGCAAAATCAGTGGATTATAAGCTGGCCTGTTTTTAGCTTCGAAGATTTTCAAAATTGCGCTTTCGTTTAAGCCCAGCGCGCCTAGTCCATAGACTGTTTCCGTCGGGAATGCGACTAATTCACCTGCGCGAATTAAATCCGCAGCTTTCTGAATGTCACTTCTGGTGATACTGAGCCTTTGACAAAGCATGGGGCTGTGTAGCAATTCTTGCGAGTATTGCCTAGCCCAACCAAAAAGCAGTCCCTCCTTTGTTTTGATTTTCCGGTTCATTTCTCCAGCTTATAGCTGTTTCTTTAAGGTTAGGCAGGGCCCTGAACCCTTCGAATATTTTTGTGTAGAGTTCTGTTTCGTCTGTCACGTGTTTTAGTTTTCCAGCAACTTCTGCGAAAGAATCTTCAAAGGTGGGTCTTCCGGAACAGCCATCATACATTTTGAACAATCCACTAAAGGTTCTGCCGTAGAGCCTGAGTTGGTGCTGTGCGGCCGGAGTTAAGACCTCTCCTGCCACGCTGCGCGCGGCACCCTCTCCACCAAGTAGAGAGGGAGAAACCAAATACATCTTGCATCGATTATCATGACGCTTATTTAAATCCGTCAGCAAACCTGCTTCTTTTAATTCTTTCAAACACCGCCCAATGGTTCTTCGTGAACATTTAAATTCTTCGGCAAGCGTTTGCTGCCGGATCCAGATTGGGTTAAGAGTGAGGTTCTTTAGATAATCTAAAATTTTTTGAGCTCTTATTGACATGACTTCGTCCTCTGTCAGGGTTTGACAGTTTGTGGCCGAAACAATATGAGTGTTTTCGGCCGTAATACGCTGCCATTCTCTCCGGTACTGCTAAGTTTGGAGAGAGTGGCTTTTTTGCAAACACCATGTTTGCAGGACAAAGCCTAAAACAAACTTATTTTGAAAAGCCAGTGGAAAATTTAGATTTCTTTCTGAGTCTTTGACAAAACAGAGCATTCTGTAGCAATCTTAATCTGTGAATGGAATGATTCTTGCAGCAGGTCTGGGCACACGCCTTCGGCCACTTACTTTAAAAACACCGAAGCCCCTAATTGAGTTAAACGGCAAGCCGCTTATTGCCTATGCTCTGGAATACATGGTTCAGGCTGGTGTGAAGAAAATTGCGATTAATACGCATTATTTGGCCGAACAAATTCCCAAAGCTTTGGGGAGTAACTATCAGGGCATACCGATTACCTATTTGTACGAGCCTGAAATTTTAGGCACAGGTGGTGGTCTTAAAAATGCCTGTGATAACGCGTTAGGCTATGACGAACCTATATTTCTCATGAACAGTGATATTGCCGTTCAGCTTGATCTGCCTGGTTTTTTGAAAGCTCATGAGGAAGCGAGACCGGCTGTGACGCTTTTGCTTAAAACTGTTTCTAAGTCAGCAGACTATGTTGAAATTGGAACGGATTCTCAAAACTATGTGCGAGGCATGATCGGGCTGATTCCCTATGAAGGACCTAAACTATTAGAACGCCTATTTTGTGGGACGCATCTGATTTCGGCAGAAGCTTTGGCTCATCTGCCGGCCAGCAAATCTTTCGGGATTGTTGATTCTTTTTATGTGCCGCTTGTTAAAGCTGGCTTTAAAATTTTAGGAGTCGAACAAAAGGGCCACTATTCTGATCTGGGAACTCTTGAGAGCTTACGGGAGGCTGGCGAAAGTTTGACAAAGTTATAACATGTTGATACATTGTTATTACTAGTAGGAGCCGAGTATGCACTCTGAAATTAGAAAAGTTGGCAATTCAAAAGGAATTATCTTCCCAAAAGCGATTATAGAACAATGTCATTTTGAAGATACGGTTGATATCAAAGTAGTGGATGGTGGGTTGATGATTACTCCTGTTCATAAAAAACGTTCAGGTTGGGAGCAAGCTTTTAAAAATGCTGAACCTGAAAATGATACTCTTTCACAAGAATGGCAATCTTTTCAGAATGCCTCAGATGATGAGGAGTGGGTGTGGTGATATCACGATTCGAAGTCTGGCTTGTGCAATTAGACCCTATTTTACCCTGCGTTATTATCTCACCAGATGAAATTAACCATGCAGATTGGACGTTGATTGTTGCGCCTTTGTCTAGTCAAATTAAGAAATTACCAACCCGCATCCCCGTTGAATTAGGAGGGAAACAGGGTCAAATTTTGCTCGACCAGATTCGTTCTATCGACGCTAAAAGATGCGTGAAAAAACTCGGGAAAATCGATGATCATGCGGGTCTAGAAGTGCTTTCAAAATTGCGAGAAATATTTTCTGTTTGAACACTTTAAATAGATGAGGCACAGCCGACGTGTGCTCAACATTAGAGAACTTGTTCTAATTGAGTCGCTAAAACAGGCTTCCCTAAAAACAAGCTGGATAACTCTTGAAATCTCTTAGGGGTATCTGTGACAAAATAACGCACAGAACCAGGCTTATCGCAGGGTTCGAATTCGAGATGCGAAGCAGTCGCAGACCCGCTGTCTACCCAGATGGTTTTAGCCGGCAAAGCTTTTCGTAGAGTGGGCAATAACAGCGGGTAGTGTGTACACCCCAAAATAACAGCGTCAGGTTCGTGAGGCAGCTGACTCAAATAGTGTTTTACTGTTAGCTCAGCAATTGGGCCTGTGACCAGACCTTCTTCTACGAGCGATACAAATAAAGGGCAGGCGAGCGAGAAAATTTCACCTTCAAAGCCATGTTTTCTGAGTGCAATTTCATAGGCTTTGGACTGAGTAGTCCCAGCGGTTGCTAGTACGGCGACAGATTTAATTTGGGGGTTTTTGGCGACTTCAAGAGCGCCGGGTTCGATTACACCGATGACAGGGATGGGAAGTTGGGCTGCAAGGGTAGGCAAAGCATGGGCTGTGGCTGTATTGCAAGCGACCACCAAGAGCTTGAGTTCTGCTTTGCTCATTAAGGCTTCGGCGTTACTTAAGGCGTATTTAATAACCGTTTCAGGGCTTTTGGTTCCATAAGGCAACCGAGCGGTGTCTCCCAAATAGAGAATAGACTCATTCGGGAACTTCTGGGTGATGGCAGACAAAACCGTGAGGCCGCCTAAACCTGAATCAAACACGCCAATGCTTCGATTGTCAGACATGACGTGTTTGCTCCAAGGCGTTTTCAAAACTGACGAGCCTGCGTACATAGGCGTTCAGGCGGGCATGCGCAGTATCAGAGTTGGTTTGAGCTAAAAGTTTATAGAGATGTATTTCGGCATGGTCGTCTAATTCAAGCGGTGTAAATCTGAGTCCGCAGGCTTCTAATCTAGGGCTTGCGATGCAGATTAGCAAACTTTCAACGGTTTTTTTGCCGTGAGCAAGGTCGTCCAATCCCTTTAAAATAAGGTCTTCTCCAGGGAGTTCATATTGATGAAATGCGCCCAACGATGGCCTCCACTTTCTTTTTGAAATCAGCTGGATCAATAGATGGATATCGAATCAGGTTTGGCTCAATAGTCAAAAATAAACGATTTAGCTCGGCAGGGGTTACAAGATTATTGTCTAACATAGACTGTACATCTTCTGAATCTCGCTTGTGAGCTCGTAGAATCTTTGACAAGGCCTGCGCGTAAAAATCATAATGATAGAACGTCACACCCTTTGTTTCGAATATAAATTGGCTTCGATCTTCCCAACCTGGCAAGGCCGGCATAAAATCATCTGGAGATGCCAACTCGATGTTTACTTGAAGTTCATTTTTAAGATCTCGAATGGCTTCAAAAATGCCTTTAGGCTCAGGCCCAATCTTCATGTCAATATCAACAGTACTATCTCGCCAACCAGACAAGACAGCTGTTGTTCCTCCGACAACATAAACTCGACCTGGACCCTTACATCTCTTAGCTAGTTCAGCTAAGACCGTTTTAATCTGTTCTTGATGGACGACTTGTCTCATGCCTTAACCCTTAAGGCCAATACAAATATCCAAGACGATTTTTTCGTGATCTGCGGCGCGTTCATCATAAATTTCAAAATCGGTTAAGTAAGAGCGTGTCCCACCTAACTCTACAGGAGACATGCTCCAGATTGCAAACCAAGGCTCCATGACTACTTGTGGCATGGAACCAGGTCCATTGGTGAATTTTGTGTAGTTTTGCGCAGGAATTGTCAGTGTTTCAAATCCGTCTGGAACATTGTCAAAATCAGTGACTTCTTCGCCAATAAGATAAGTATAATCTCCGGTGTAGTCACTTTCGTAATCGGTATAAGCGCAGAAAGTGGTGCCTGGTTTTTTGCGATTTAAAATCTGATTGGCTAATTGTCCGTGAAAATAGCGTTGGATACAGGGGAAGATCTTGCCTGCAAGCGGGTCGATTTCTGTTTTGTTATTGGTTCGAAGGGAGATTCCGAGCAGTTTGATTTCTGGCAAATGAATAGATTGTTTTTGCATGGTTACTTTTAAAATGCCCCGCAGTACCTGGCAACAGGGTAGCTTGTTGAACTCACAAATTCATAGTAGCGGGTGTGGCATGTCACCTGAAGAATATCATCAGCTACATCGAGACGCACAAGAAAATCATGAAGAATTTTGGGCAAAACGCGCTCAAAAATTAACTTGGCGAGAACCCTTTTTGAAAACTCTGCAATGGGAGATTCCCTTTGCAAAGTGGTTTCTGGGTGGCAGAATTAATGCCACTGAAAACTGCGTTGATAGGCATTTGCTGACAGACCGAAAACATAAAAAAGCGATTATTTGGGAAGGCGAACGCGGCGAAACGAGAACGCTGACCTACCAAGAACTTCACGAAAAAATCGCTGGGTTTTCAGACTTATTATTGGTTTCAGGTATCCGGGCAGGGGATTGCGTGGCAATTTATATGCCGCTGGTACCCGAAGCTGTGGTGGCCATGCTCGCTTGTGCCCGTATCGGTGCCACCCACAATGTTATTTTTGGTGGATTCTCTTCAGAAGGCCTCAGAGACAGAATCGCTGACTCTAGTTGCAAGGCTGTGATTACGGCTGATGGTGGTTTTCGAAAAGGTGCTGTTGTCGAACTTAAACAAGTGGTGGATAAAGCCCTAGAAAACAACGCTTGTCCGAGTGTTAAACACGTATTTGTTTTTAAACATGCTGGTAATCCTATTGTTATGACACCCGGTAGAGATATCGAGTGGATTTTGGCTCCTGCCCAAAATGACAGAGCGCCAAAAGGTTTTGCTTCAGAGCATCCGCTTTTTGTGCTGTATACTTCTGGGACTACCGGGAAACCCAAGGGCATTGTGCATGGCACGGGTGGCTATTTAACACAGGTGGCATCAAGTTTTGAATGGGTTTTTGCCCCTCAAGAAAGTGATATCTATTGGTGCACGGCTGATATCGGTTGGGTGACAGGGCACAGTTATGGGGTCTATGGGCCGTTATCGGCCGGGGCAACAATTTTCATGTACGAGGGCGCGCCTCTTTTTCCTGAACCTGACCGTTTTTGGAAGATGATTGCGCGTCATGGCGTGACGATTTTATACTCAGCCCCAACTGCTATTAGAATGTTTATGCAACAAGGTGATGACTGGGTCAAAAAACATGATTTGAGTTCGTTGCGTCTTTTGGGTTCTGTGGGTGAGCCGATTAACCCTGAAGCATGGCACTGGTATTCTCGTATGATTGGCGGAGGACGCTGCCCCATTGTAGATACTTGGTGGCAAACAGAGACAGGCGCGATTATGATTTCGCCTGTACCAGGCGTGACAGAATTAAAACCAGGCAGTGCAACAAGGCCGCTTCCAGGTATTTGTGCTGAAGTTGAAAATGGATTTTTGGTAGTCAAAAAGCCATGGCCTTCTATGACTTTGGGTATTTTAGGAGATCCAGAACGCTTTAAACAAACTTATTGGTCACAAATTCCAGGCGCCTATTTTACGGGTGATGGTGTGGTTCAGGATAAAGATGGCGATTTTTGGATTTCTGGTCGTGTAGACGATGTATTAAAAATCGCAGGCCATCGTTTGGGGACAGCTGAAATCGAAAGCGCCGTAGCCAACCATGCATCTGTTGCAGAGTGTGCTGTGGTGGGTAAACCGGATGACATTAAGGGCCAAGTAGCTGTAGCATTTGTGCTTTTGAAAGAAGGTGAACTGCCTAGCCCTGAACTTGAAAAAAGCATTGGGCGCTGTGTATCTGAAAGTCTAGGTTCTTTTGCAAGACCGTCTGAAATTAGGTTTGTGTCAAAACTTCCCAAAACGCGTTCTGGGAAAATCATGAGACGAATTTTACGTGACGTGGTTATTTTTGGAAAAGTTTCTGGTGATATGAGTACACTAGAAGATGGCTACAGCCCTTAATCGATTGACAAATGAATTATTCTTAGTTAATAAAAGTAAATCATGAAAAATATTAATTTAATATCATTTATTGCGATTCTGTTTTTAGCATCTACTTCTTTTGCGGGTGGCCCGATGGGTAACTTGTATGGTATTTTGTCAGGGCTTATGGCCATGATTTACAGGCCTCAGGCGCCCCGTACTCCACAACGTACTCCTGAAGAGATCCTGGCATTACGGGAAGCACGTTTATTAGCTGCTCCAGCTCCTACAGAAGAAAATCGTGACCCTACTGTTGAAGAAATGGAAGCTCGTAGACGTGCTGAGAATATAGCTCGATTGGCAAGAACTCTAAGAGAGCAGGAGCAAGAAATTGCTGAAGCTGCAAAAGCCCGACGATCAGAACAAGAACAAACAGCAAATGCTGAGAACTATCGTGCCCAGCAAGCACTTGTAGAAGCTGAAACAAGAGCGCGTGTTGGAACCCTTGGAACCAATGGGATAGAGGAACAAGAAGCAGCAGGC
>JBAXMC010000062.1:0-9327 GCA_037134495.1 Myxococcaceae bacterium | reverse complement strand
GACACCCAGTTGTAATAGTCACTGGTGACAAAGATATGATGCAGCTGGTGAACGACCAAGTTTGTTTGCTGGACGAACTCAGAGCTGCCAAAACTGGGGCTGAGCTTTTAATCAAAGCGCCTCAAGTGAAAGAAAAGTTTGGTGTTTCACCAGATAAAGTCATCGACGTTTTAGCGCTTGCTGGAGATACGTCGGATCATGTTCCAGGCGTTCGGGGTATCGGTGAAAAAACAGCCGCTGAGCTCATTCTAGAACATGGATCGCTAGAGGGCGTTTTGAATTATGCGCCTTTTATTAAACAAAAAGCTCGACGTGAAAAATTATTAGAAGACAGTGATTTGGCTAGACTCAGTAAATTACTGGTTACGATTGATTGCAATGTAGAGTTAGATTTTTCTCTCAATGCGCTTGAAAATAATGGCCCCAATCAAGAAAAACTAGACGCTTTGTATGAAGAACTCGATTTCAAAAAGCCAACCAAGCAAAAAATCACCCTGAATACGACAGAAGTTTCTCATGACCGAATAGCTATTTTTGAAGATTCAGCAACGGGTCCTATTGCTTTAGGAAAAAGCTTTGTCGCGCATGATGCTAAAAGATTCTTGAAAAAAAAATTAATCTCTGGCGACCCCATGATTGCAAGTTATCTGCTCGATCCGGATGCTAAGCATGATCTCACGGCTTTATTCGAAGAGTATTTAGGCTATATACCAGAAAGCTCGATTCAAAAAGCATTTGGGGTTTTAAAGCTCGCACAAATTTTAGAAGCCAAACTCAAAGAAGAAAACTTGTACGAACTCTATCGAGATTTAGAAATTCCGCTTGAAAATATTTTGGCTAAAATGGAGCAGACGGGTATTTTAATAGACTCAGAGCTTTTGGGAGCTATGAGCACTGAGTTTGCCGATAGATTAAGAGACCTAGAGCAGAAAGCTTATGAAATAGCGGGCGTAGAATTTAATCTGGCAAGCCCAAAACAAGTAGCCGATATTTTGTTTAACAAACTCAAATACGAGAGCGTCAAAAATACCAAGACGGGGCAGTCTACAGATTCAGAAGTTTTGGAAGAGCTGGCTAAAAATTACCCGTTACCGCGTTTGCTTCTAGAACACCGCATGTTGTCTAAACTCAAAGGGACATACATAGATGCATTGCCCAAATTGGTGAACTTAGAGACGGGTCGTGTGCATACTTGTTTTAATCAGGCTGTAGCAGCCACGGGGCGCTTATCTTCAAGTGATCCCAATTTGCAAAATATCCCTATTAAAACGCTTGAAGGTCGACGTATTCGAGAAGCTTTTATTGCAAAACCAGGTTGTGTTTTGATTGCTTTAGATTATTCTCAGATCGAACTCAGAGTCTTAGCCCATGTGACCGAAGATCCGCTCATGCTTGAGTCATTTGTCAAAGACCAAGATGTTCATGCCAGAACAGCCAGCGAGATTTTTGAAGTTGAGCTTTCGGAAGTCAATGCTGACCAGCGTCGGATCGCTAAGACGATTAATTTTGGTTTGCTCTATGGCATGGGTGTTTATAAGCTCAGCGAAACACTTGGGATTCCTAGAAGTGAAGCGACGCACTATTTGAAGCGCTATCATGAACGCTATGCTGGAATTTTTAGTTGGCAGCAACGTTGGCTTGAACAAGCCAAAGACAGCAAATCAGTCACAACTCTGATGGGTCGTCGGCGTTTTGTAAAAGATCTGAACTCACAAAACCGCATGTTGGCTGCTAGAGCAGAGCGCATTGCGATTAATACACCGATACAGGGAACTGCTGCAGATATAGTCAAAAAAGCGATGTTGGATATTGACGCAATGCTCTCAAAACAATTTCCAGAAGTTCACATGCTTTTACAAGTTCACGACGAATTAGTTTTAGAATGCCCAGAAAATACAAGTGATCAGGTGGCTAATTTAGCTCAAAAATTAATGGAGCAAACTTGTGAATTGAAAGTCCCCATGCGGGTTCAGTACGGGATCGGAAAAAATTGGTCGACGGCACATTGAAAAAGTTTGAATTCTTTTGTTGGCTTGTGGTACTAACTCTTTGTCGTCACTAAGGCGAACATAGGAGATTAACCATGCGTAAACTATCTGTATTCGGTGCTTTGTTGTCTTTGGCCTTGGCAGTTCCAGTTCTTGCAGCTGATGTCGGCGCTCCAGCAGCAGCTCCTGCAGCTCCAACAGCTCAGCCAGCCGCTCAAGCAGCTCCAAAAGCTGAAATGAAAGGAACAGCAACTCATGCAAAGAAGCATAAGAAAGCTGAGAAGAAAGACGCAGAAGCAGCACCACAAGCAGCACCAGCTGGAAACTGATCAATAGATGATCTCTATTGTGGGCTCAGCGATCTATTTCTGTGCCCACAAGCCCTAGGCTTAGCAGAATTAAAACCAAATCGTTTAAGTCTGCATTTTTCAAAAAAACAGAAAGTGCTCCAGCGTGTGCAAAAGCCGGCGTTCGGATTCGAACTCTTCCAGCTTGTCGTGAGATAATTAACGTACCTTCTGGGGCCGTGTTTAGATCTGGGTTGGAGATCTCATCAAGTTTTACAACCAAGCGAGACCAAACGTCGCCTGTATACGGAGCCTGACAAGCTTTGAGACTGGGTCCTGTGAGTCCATAAGACAGAGCCTGCGCATGGCTAATAACTCCGAGGCCAGAGAGTCTTTTTTGAATACGCTTCGAATTTAAAAACTTGGATTTAAATTTCTCGAAATTTTTTTCAGACAGCAAAATAAGTCTGTGCTCGCCCAAAAGTTTGAGAATCTCACGGATAAAATGCAAATAATAAAATCGTCTTTCGGCTTTTAAGATTTCTAAATCTAAGCCTTCTAAACCACTGGCAATGCGAAATAAGTGCTCGAAAATATGAGGGCAAAGTGGATTAACTCGCCTGATGATTTCGCAGCCTTGTTCTGGAGAGACTTGCTCTAATAATTTTTCGATGCCTTGATGTGACCAGCCAATTTCTGTGCTGACTTTGATGATTTTGCGTTGTTCTAAAATTAAATTAAAATAAATAGGAAACGGGAGTTTGGGATCAATAGGACCCAAGTGAAGCTGAATCTGTCCTGGCAACAGTCCATGGAAATGCGAACGATAGAGATCTTCTTCAGCAGGAGATAAAATGAGTTCTTCACGCATAAATGGGAATTAATGGCTGAGCTTTATTGATGGGGTAGGCTTTTCTGAGGGGGTGTCCTGCAAATTCAGGGTAGAGCAATAGGCGCTTTAAATGAGGATGACCTTCAAAACGAACACCAAACAAATCATAACATTCACATTCAAGCCAATTAGCGTTGGCATACAAATGGGTGAGACTGGGGACAGACAAGTCGCTTTGAAAATCTAAAGATAACTGAAATCCATTTCCAAATAAATAGTTGAGTGTGAGATGCGATTCGTGATCAACACAGAAAATATCTAAGAGTGAATCTTGTTTTTGAGCTTGAATGGTTTTTAAAAAATCAGCGGTATTTTGAAGATGATAAGGCGGGGGCCAGCCTGCCGAAGCTTGAGCGTAGGCAGGAGAGGTTTTCGTATGAGGAGCCTCAGCATAGCTCGCATAGCCAGCGATAGGGCCTTCGCAGACAAGTTTCTCAGGATACAAAAAGGGCGCCAGTTTGTGAGAAATGGGCGAAGTCACTTGAATAACCCCTTATGATAGGCCCAGGCGAGCAAAACAGGGATACCGAACAAAGAGCTTTTGATGAAAAAAGCACTTACGATTGACAAACCGATCAGCGTAAGTAACGCAAACCTTTCCAAATGTGATACTGAATACCGAGGGTCTCCAGATTGTTTAGAATAAGCATCGAGTTGATGAGAGAGGTGGTCGGTCATGGCTACACAAATGAATAACACATCTAGTCTATCTGTCTCCAAGCAAATTGCATTGCGAATTGTCTTTTTTGGTTTGGCTTTATCAGCATTTGTTTTTTCTTTTTTGATCCCGATTCAAATCAGGCTGGATAGAAAACATGCGATCGAACACGCCTATTTATTGGCAGACTCGATTTCTTCTGTTTATCACGCGGTAGATAGACGCGAAGAAGCGGCTGCTACCAGTGAAATTTTGCTCGATATTGCAGGAACTTCTGAAGTCGCTTTTGTGAGAATTATTGGACCGAACAACAAGATTCTCTATAGCACTGACCCTACCAAGATGACCCGTCAAGAAGTCTACGAACAAGGTGAAAAACAGGTTGCGACCTTGCTTTATGTGACCCGCAAAGTCAGTATTAAAGATTCGCATATCAGAGCCGTCGAAGTGGTGATGGATCTCAAAGCGATTCAGTCTGAATCAAAGTTATTTCTAGCCAAATTAGCTTTTGCTTTTTGGATCGTGATTTTACTCTTGGCTCTCATGATCGGTTGGATGACACATGGTATTGTAGGGGTTCGTTTAGAACGTTTGATTTCTGCCATGGGTAATGCCGAAAAAGGCTCGTTTTTAGTCCGCGCGCAAGTGGATAACATGGATGAAGTTGGTAAGCTGACGGTTGCTTTTAATAAGCTTCTTTCAGCACTCACGCGGATGCAAGTGAAAGAAATAGAGTGGGAACATGACTTGCAAGAAGCGCATGAACAGCTTTCTATTAAAGCCCGTTTAGAACAGGCTAATTTAAGTTTAAAACGTCGTATTAAAGCTCAAGAGCTCTTAATGGATGCAGCTCACCAATTGGGAGGCGTTTTAAACAAAGAAGCTTTGGTGAGCAGATTGCTGGCTTTGCTGCGTGACAAACTTGGCTGGACAGATTTTGGAGTGTTTCTGGTATCAGCAGATTCTCATCTGATGCTAGGAGTTGCTTGTGGATTTTTAGAACAACCTTTTTATCGCGGACTTAATTTTGATTTTGGAGAAGGCATTACGGGCGCAGCGGCTGAATTAGGTAAACCGATTGTCGTGACGGATATCATGCAAGATCCACGTGTGAGATTCAAAGAACAACCGGAACACCCCAAAGGCTCTATGCTGGCTGTTCCCATGTTGTATCAAGGCAAAGTGATAGGGGTCATGAGCTTTTTTCACCAGCAAGTTAATATCTTCGATGAACAAGATGTGGTCATGTTGGATACGCTAGGAGCTTTGGTTTCGATTGCTTTAAAAAATGCAGAACTCTACGAAGAGACCGTTGAACTCGCGACAACAGATTCGTTAACAGGTGTCATGAATCGCCGAGCGATGGAACGCTTGGTTCAGAATGAGATTGTCCGGGCTCAACGTTTTTCAACGCCTTTGTCTGTGTTGTTGGTCGATGTGGATCATTTTAAAGCCTACAACGATCGCATGGGGCATTTGTTGGGTGACGTTGCTCTTAAAGAGATTGCGCAATGTCTTCAACAATCCGTTCGAAAAGTAGACGGTGTTGCTCGTTTTGGAGGCGAAGAATTTTGTGTGATTTTGCCCCAAACAGGCCCTGAGGCTGCTCTTGAAGTGGCTGAAAAATTAACACAGGCTGTTCGGAAATTAAAAGTAGCTGGCGCAGGTGGTCAGCCTTTGGGGCATTTGTCTGTGTCTACAGGCATTGCCTGGTACCCTGAAACATCAGAAAACGATTTAATCGGAGCTGCTGATAAAGCTTTATATGCTGCGAAACATCAAGGCAGAGATCGCTTTGTGATAGCTTCAAGTACTTAAAAACTTACTTAAATACCGGCTCGAAGAGTCTGGCAAAATTGTCAGAATATTGGGGCTGGTTCTTTCGAAGTTGGGCATTCGCTCTTGTATGTACTTGATTGCTCCAGCGACAGCACTTCCAGAAGATCCGCCGCAGAGAAGACCTTCTTGCTTAATTAATTTTCGGGTCATGTTAAAAGACTCGTCGTCTGTTATTCGAATAATGTCATTCATGCAGCTGAGATCCATGGTGCTGGGTACAAAATCTTCACCGATACCTTCAACAAGATACCCGTGTGGCTGACTAGGCTTACCCGTGTGAAATAAATCAAAATAAAGGCTCCCTACAGGGTCGACGCCAATAACCTGTATCTTAGGATTTTTTTCACGTAAATATTTTGAAATCCCCACAACCGTGCCCCCCGTTCCAATTCCCAAAACCAAGGCATCGAGTTCAGCACCCATTTGCTGCCAGATTTCAGGTCCTGTGCTTCTATAATGCGCTTCTGGGTTATCTGGGTTGTGATACTGGTTGGCATAGAAAGAGTTAGGAGTCTCTCGTACTAATTTGGCTGCAACTTGATAATAGCTGCGAGGATCTTCGGCTGCGACTTCTGTTGGGCAGACAACCACTTCAGCGCCAATGGCTCTGAGGGCTCTGCGTTTTTCTTCGCTTTGTTTATCTGCCATGACAAAGATGCATTTATAACCTCGATTGGCTGCGACCAGAGCCAAACCCATCCCGGTGTTGCCGCTGGTTGCTTCTATGATCGTCCCGCCAGGTTTAAGCAGGCCTTTTAGTTCGGCTTGATCGATAATAAACTTACCGATTCGGTCTTTGATCGAGCCACCTGGGTTCATGTACTCGCATTTTACAAATAAATTAGCTTTGTTTGTTTGAATGACTTTGTTGAGTCGTACGATAGGCGTATTGCCAACAGCATCTAGGATCGAAGCAAGTACTTGCATAGAGACTTGTATCAACGAGTGATGATAATTGGTTATCTGACGCTATCCGAAGTTGTGAGAGAAAAATTCAAAATGTTTCCATAGAAGTAATCCCACTCATTTACAGCTTCATCGCGGCCTGTAGAGCCGTATCCTACACCAATCTGATTGCGAGTTAAGTTGCCACAAGCAAATGTCAGTCCTGAAACACTGCCAGCAGAGACCCCATCTAGGTAAAGTGTTGCAGAGCTATTACTCCCACTCGTTGATATATTCAATTGAAGCATATGCCAATTTGTATCAGCTACGTTTGTGTGCGAATTGATGGATGCATTCTGATTATTGGAAGTCCACATGTTTGCTCTCAAATATCCGTTTGTATCGATGTAAAGAATTGGTATGTAACCACCGATTTCTGTTTCCCCTGGGGTTTGTGCTTGGTAACCCAGTAAAACGCCTTGTTTGTTGCTGGTCTTAAAAGTCATCGTCACTTGAAAATCGGTATTCGAATTACACACCAAGTTGTCTGGCATTTGCACGTAAGTACTGGTTCCATCAAAGCTCAAGCCATTGCTTGAATCATAATTGGCAGAATTGTTGCCGTTGAATGTTCCGTCATCTGTAGATCCTGCTGTTCCTAGATTAGAGCTGCTGCTTCTGAAATCATAATACACTTCCGAATTGCTCCAAAGTGCATACAGCGTGATGTTTCCACTGGGTGTAATGCTTGCACTGTCTGCATAAGCACGGGCGCCATTGTTGCTGGTTGCCCAACCTATGAAGGTGTAATTGCTTCGAGTAAATGTATTAGCATTGAGCGTCAGACTGTTGTTGGCAGTAACAAATTGAGCATCCATTGTTCCGGTGCCGCCGTTAGGATCGAAAGTTACTCTGGTTGGGTTGTTAGGCTGGTCTGCATAGATTGAGAAATTGCTTATACATCCATCGAAATATTTCCAAGCGGTAGGAGTGGGAGCGTTAGGGTTGCCACTAGGTAACCAGTAATCATCAACTTGACCAGTTCCAATTTGGTTATTGAAAGCTCCATAGGAGGCGAGTCCTTGCATTGGAATCGTACCAATAAAGACACGATCGAGTGTAAGGCTGAGGGTGCTGTTTGTTGGGTTGTCATGAGGGTAGCTGGTTAGCGTTATCTGTGCTGTATGCCAGTATCCATCAGTAACCGAATGTGGAGAAATAACAGAGGGTGTCGTTTGAATCGGAGCCCACATGCCAGCCAATAAATTTCCTGCTGAATTTATATATAAAATCGGCGTAAAGGTTCCTACGCCGGAACCTATCGAACCATTTTGATATTCCAGCAAAACACCGCTGTTTTGAGTTGTTTGGAACGTCATTGAAATTGTGAAGTTGTAATTATTATCTGCGATTAAATAGTCCGGCAGCTGAATGTAGCTTGAGCTTCCATTAAAACTTGCGCAATAACTGGAATTTGGGCCTAGTTGAGACTGAGTTGTACCATGGTTGGTGCCATTGTTATAGTTTCCAACTTGATTGTTGCTAGTGCTGTTTTGTTGAGTGAAATCATAGTTAACCAATAAATTCATCCAAACAGGATATAAATCAATATTGTCAGTCGTTACGTCGATTGAGGCTCCATCCCCATAAACAACCGTTCCGTTGGCGCTTGTTGCCCAGCCTTCAAAAATGCTGTTGCCATTCGAAAATTGATTCGAATTTAAAATTCCTGTTGAGTTCAGCGGTATATTCTCTGTGTTCATTGCTCCTGAAGCGCCATTGGCATGGAAAGTTATTTTTATACCAGGAGAAGAAATGCCTGGCGTTGTTAACCCAAGGTTCTGACTGGCACCATTCAAGATAGTCGTAATTTGAGAGAAATTAGTGATTCCCGTTGTGCTTAATTGAGTGACTGCTGTGCAAAAAGCAGCTGCGCTTCCACCACAGACATTGTCTGAACAGCTGCCGCTTGCGCTCATGAGAGCACCTGCACAGTTAAATACGCTTAGTACTGGGTTTTGAGCATTTGCAGGGGGAAGTGTAAAGTTCGTTGCAATAGAACCTAAGAATATTTGGTAAGATTTATCTGCGTTGCCACTCTTGCTCTTTTGTACAGATTTGAGCAGTAATTGGTCGATCTCAAAAATTTGTTCCTGAGTCAAACCTAAACCAATATTGGTACTGCTCGATGCAAAGAGGTGCTTTGAAGGAATCAATTTTGAAGGAGCCCCAACGCTCAAGCAAGAGTTGATTCCATTTTGTTTACTCAAAAAGGCTATGTCGACGGTGGGTTGTATGGAGATGCTCGGATAATGTAGGTTGTAACAAGCCAGTGCTCGTTTAAGTTGAGCTGCGCTAATACTGAGACTTGGAGAAGTGCTAAGTGTTGTCGATGTGGATTATGTTCCAGAACACGCACTTAAAATTCCAAAAATAAATAGCGTGGCAACCAAAGCAATCTGTTTCATAAAATCAAAGTTAACAAAAAGCTTCAGAGACTTGCAAGCAGAGCGCTGCTTTTGTTAGCGTGTTTTTATGAAATGCTTCTCTCAGATTGCAGTCATTTTATTATTCGGGTTTTTAGGAGCCTGTTCTGTAACTTCATCTGTTCCCATAACAAGCAAGCAAAATTTGAGTGTGAATAAAGCGACTCGTTTGTTTTCATGTATTAACAAAAACTATTCGAAAATTTCTAAAGACACTTCAAATATTAAGTATTTTAACTCCTGTCTGAAAAACAAAATTTTCTTAAGCGTCAAAACGAGTGATAACTCTAGT
>JBAXMC010000061.1:0-9399 GCA_037134495.1 Myxococcaceae bacterium | reverse complement strand
TATAGAGCTTGTATAAGAGATAGAAGCTTCTGGGCTACCCTCAAATACGGCCGTTCCTGTCAAGCATTCTCCTACCAAGCTTTGTCGTTCACTTAAATAACCTTGACCCAACATGGGCGTAAAACCCCGAGTGGTCGGTATCTCAGCAGCATGAACAATCGAAAACATCAAAAAACAAGCTAAAAACAGGCCCATATTCTTGAAATAGTATTCTTGCTTGAAGTTTGGCGACTATTGGCTTAAATTTTCTGCATATTTCAGCAGTCTTCTAATTCGTCCATCTTCAGGAAGTGAACCTAGCACTTCAAGTTCTTCTGGAGAATATTGTTTTAAAATACCATAAGCTTCCATTTTATCTCCAGCGTAAGATTTTCGAATACTCATATCGTCGATATAGGACAAGTTATCTAGAAGCATGATATTTTTCAAACTTTCCAACGCTTCTTTTCGAGCCGGATTCTCTGGCCAAGCCACTGATTTTTCTAAGTAATCTAAAGCCAAAAGTCTTGCATGTTCATTTTTATTCAGCTCTCGTACATCCGAAATTAAATTGGTTAACAAAAGATAGCTTCTTCGAATCAGATCCGAGTTAGATAATTCTTCTTGAAGTCTCTTTTTTTCTTCTGCGTTCAAGAGCACTTTGGAATGAATATTTTTAAAATCTTCTAACTCAGCCATGGCCACTTGTTCGACAGATTGCGGGCTTTGTGTTGCTCGCTGCTCATGAGAATCTATCGAGATCATTTCTGTTTTTGGTTCTAAAACAGTAGGCAGCGAAATATCTTTTTTCAGAAAACATTTAAATAGAATCAAACTAGAAATTATTAAGATTACCCAAAGCAGATTTTTTTTTGAGATCACTGTTTCCGAGCCTCGTAGATTTTTCGAGCAGCAGCTCTCGCACCTCTCTCATCCAAAATTCCGCCCGAACGCACAGGTAAGCGCGGAGTTGGGACGCGTGCTCCTAACAAAATAGCGGATCTGATTTCCCGAACACTTAAGCTGGGGAACTCCTTTGCCAATAAAGCAGCGACTCTAGAAACCCGAGGGGTAGCAAAAGAGGTCCCTACTTCATTTGGATAATAACCTGTTCCATCAGTTGCAATGTCTGCATACTCAACACCTGTGTTTGCATAGTCGGCCGAAATTGAGGTAACAACCAAGGTATTGAATGTATTTCTAAATGTTTGGGGGCAAAATGTAGCGTTCTCAAGTGTCAGATTATGTCTATGATCATTTCCAGCACCTAAAACCCATAAAAATGGATGTTCAGGATCTCCAATTGAATCTCTAAAACGAGATTCCTGTTCACAAGCAATATGGTCGTAGTAGAACCCTGCAGATACGTTGATAATTTTAGCGAATGGCTGAACATTTTTTTTCCACTGCTTATAATGCGAGAAACATTGGTCTGCTGTCATCGATATAATTGAAAAATCAGTATTTTGAGTAGCTATTCTCCCAACAGAAGCTCCGTGATTTTCTGTGCCCCAAGCATTGGTATATCCACTGTTGATCTTGCTTAGCTCAGCGACTCCAGAAAATTGCTCCCATAATCCAAATTCTTGCTCTTCGAACTCTGGGTTGACCCACCCCCAAAAACTCTTGTCGGTTCGAGGACCTACTCTAAACAGAGGCACTGATGAGGGCAAGAGACCATTGTCGCAGATCACAACAGATGTATCGCTAGAATTTTTATGACTATCTCGAAGTTTTAGTTCCTGCCGCAATTGAGACAAGTTTACTTCATCTTCTGAGGAAGATAGAAGTTCCCCAGTTCTGGAATACATCTTCATACTTCTTATCAAATCACCAGAAGCAGGATTTAGTTTCTTTTCAGAAAGATAAACCAAATTGGGTGAATGAGAAGGATCTACTTCTATCACAGCATAGCGCCCGTGATATAGAGGCAATCCTTGCTCTTCAATCAGAATTTGATGCCGAATTGAGAGACCACCTACATACTCATTAATTTCGAGCAAACGATGGTTGTCGAAAGAAGGATATCTATATTCAATAATACAATGACCAGCACAGCCATCTTGCGTGAAAAATTCGACATGTTGATGTTTTTCTTGCATCGGATCTAGAATTTTCTGCCAAGCTTTAAGCACAACTGGGTTATTTGGTAGAGTTAGTTCGGAGGACGAAGAAAGATCTTCCCTTTGAATCAGATAAGGCCATCGTTTGGGTTCTGGCTCCCAATAGTAACGGTTAGCTCCTATTGATTCAAAAGAACGAAACGGTGCAATTTCAGTCACCAATAGATTCCATTTTAGTCCTATTAAAGACTCTTTTTCTAGGTAATAAATAATATGCATTACAAAAGAATTGTTCTGCATAATTGGAAATCTCTTAAGGGAAAATATCGGTGCAATCTGGTGATTCAGCAAAATTCGACTAACAGGAATGGACTCGTTGAAAGCGTTAGCCAGTAAGCATTCTCCTCCATTATAAGGGCTGAAAACATGTTCTGAGTTAGGACAGTCACAGGTATGATGGATGGAATCATATTTTCCACCTGCAGTAAGACAAGCTTGAGCCAGGCAATGGAAGGGATCTTCGTGCGAGGCCAGGCACTTACTCTGTGTCTTCGTGACTTTCTCTGGCTGTTTATCCTCTGTTTTGGGTGTTTGGACAGGGCAAGCAACTAAAAATATCATCCAACAGCTTAAATAGATAATTCGTTTCATGTTTAACGCACTAAAGAATCTGGGATAAGATTACTGCGCAAGATAACTCGATTTAATTCGCGAATCCCTTCGTTTTGATAGTAAACTGTTCCATTGAGATAGCCCTGGGCAACAATTATCTTTTCAGATGGATTTTTGTTTTTTACTTCAACGTTATAGACTTTTCCAACGTACTGTTCTGGTTCAATCGAAATGATGGGATCGAAATCTCCGTTTGCCATGACAAGCGCATCGCCTATTCCCAAACTATTAGCCGAACGCATTCTGCCTTCGCTGTCTACCAGTGGATGCTCCAGAGTTACTCTCAAACTACCCCCAGATAAAGTATAAATATTGAGTACTTCATGGGTACCGGCTATAAAATCTGTTATAAAATATTCAATCCCAGAGAGTTCAAATTTGAGATCGCTTTGAACAGAACTAGAAGTTAAGGTCATAATTTCTAGAAAATTTTGAGCATGGGCTTCACCAATCGCTTCATAGCCATCTTTAAACCATACTTTTTGTTCAGGGGTATAACAGCCGGCTCCACAAAAAGTGATTAATTTGTAGTCAGTGGGAACTGCACAATCTGCGTCTCTATTGATCGGAGCGAACCAGTTTTTTGGATTAGAAATTTTTGTACCATCATTATCCGCTACAACAGCAAAAGTCGGATAACCCTCTACGAGTTGACTCGTTGTTTCATCCAGTATTTGGTCATGAAGGTTGATCCTCCATCGTTCGATTGGAAAACACTTCCAAGCCCACTCTCGTCTTTCGATAGCTTGTGCCGAATCTAAACTATCTCCAAATGTTTTACAGCGCATAGGGATTATCGCTGCTAGTAAGTGACTTGAAACAAGCAAGCTCAACAAAAGGTGTTTTAATTTCATCAAGCTTACAACATCTGAGGGTTCTGATAAAATCCTAGATTATCTATCCAAGAAATTAAGCTGTTTCAAAACGAACTCTTGTTTGTTCCATCTCCCAGTAGTTTTTGAGAAGCGCCATGAGTTTTGTATGAAACTCTGCTTCAATTGGGGTGCTTTTGAAAATCCGAATCACTTCAGGATGAAGCACTGCCGGGATTTTACTTAACGTCGGCGTCAGTATGATCGGAGGTTCTATCTCCCCCTTTTTCAAAGGGGGATTAGGGGGGATTTTGATCCCAGATTTCATCCAAACCAAATTATAAGTTTTGTGATATCTATTAATAACGCCTGTATTGACAATAAACCCTGCTTTTTCAAGCTCGCGAATGAGTCGGCTTAAGGTCGCTTTTGAACGACCTATTTTTTCTGCCAAGATTTTTTTATCAACAAAAACCAATGGTTTTTTAGGGCTTGATACGAGAGCAAGCTCGATCCAGAGCATTTTTGCTGAAGCTGAAATTTTAGAGTTGATTACATGAAGGGGAACATGCACAGATCTAGCCATGGTTTGACATCCTTGGCCGTCGGCATTATATTGCCCCGGCCTTGTTTAGAGGTGCCGTTTCCATACTCTGCTAAGATTTAGGAAACGGCTTTTTTTATGGGCACCATGCCCACAGGCAATCATGGTAAAACAGATGTATTCATAAAAACCATCGGACGTTTGTTCGATGAGAGAGACTTATCTAAAACAATGAAATGAAATCTGATGGTTTCACTATCTTGCCGCCTTTGTATTCTTTAACTCTGAGTAAGTGTTTGTCACCAGAGACCAGATAATCTGCTTTTCCTGCAACAGCTAACTCTAGAAACATAATGTCATCGATGTCTTCGCAATCAGGAACCGATTCTTCATTTGGTTCAACCAACTCAGACCCCAAGAAAATATCATGTAAAATCGAATCTGCTGATTTCAACTCATACTTTTGAGATAATCGTTGAACAATTTCTTTGTACTCATCAAAAACTGATAACGAAATAAGCAGCCTAAATTTACCTTGGCTCCACAATTTGAGGATCTTCTCTGTTGGCCCAGACCAAAAAATTCCAGACATGATCACGTTGGTATCGAGTACGACTCTCATCTGCTTTTTCGCACGTCAGAAAGCGTATTTTCAAGATCTGCCTTCTTCAAACCTGCTTTTTTGGCTTCTTTTTTTGCTCTATCTAAAAGTGCGCTAAACTGCTTTACGGAAGGTGCTAAGATCGGCTTCAAAATTAAAGCATCTCCGCTTGATATGACCACGAATTCGGTCCCCTTTTTAAGGCGTAAATTCTCTCTCATTTTCTCAGGGATCACAACCTGACCCTTCGAAGACATAATTGTAGTTGCAACCTCAGCCATTTGATTCTCCTGTCTTACCAGTAAGATTACAGGATTCTGGATGATTTTGCAAATTAACCTTCAGCCCATATTCAATGACAGCAGGCGCTGAAAAATTTGTGGATGTTTGTTCAAAAAACCAATTGTCGTTTGAAATAGGCGCTCATGTTTAGCGCAAAATAATAAACTTTGTGTTGTCAGATAATAACTGCGTCGGCTTTTTTTTAGATTTCTGGCGTACCAAGAAAGATCTTTATTCTGGATTAAGCAATCCGTGAGCAACAACGCCGATTTCAGGCCCAAGCTGATGCCTTCGCCTGTAATAGGATCTAAATAACCTGCCGCATCGCCAATCAAAGCTGCACGATGAGAAATAGGACTTTTGACAGGGTGACAAAAAGGACCTGTAGATCTAGTCGGTCCTATTTTTTGTTTGTTATCGAATCGCTCTCTTAACTCTGGGAAGCTCAGTAAAAAACCGTCTATCAAATTTCTGCCGAGCATGGGTGGCTCATATCGGTCTTTGTCCCATAAAAATGCAACGCCGATTTCATCTGCGCTGCACGGCGTAATATAGGCTTCAAGACCGGGACTCCAATGAATCTCAACTTTTGAGTTCCAAGGCTTGATTGCATAATGCTGGACGGCTCCATAACGCCTGATTTTTGTCGCTGGCATTTCTAGCCCAAGCCAATGACGTGTGGGTGATCTTAGGCCATCGGCGCCGATTAAAAAGCGTGTTTGAATTTGTGACTTCTCTGTTTCCAGAATGGTCATATTTTCAGAAAATTGAAGACTTAAAACAGGCGTGTTTTCTTCGATAAATAACTCTGAGATTGGTGACGCAACTTCAAGCAAAGCTTTCGATAACAAAGGCCTTCTGATGGCTAATCCGGGTCCTTCTAAAAAGTTCGCCTGGATTTCTCTGCTGGAAGCAATGTAGTGAATCCCCTCAAAATAATGAGACTCTGGGTTTATGATTTTATCGAAAGCACCTAGTTTTTTTAAGATTGCGACTCCAGCTGGCATGATGCCTTCGCCGCAAGGTTTATCGATCGGGAAAGATTTTTTCTCAAGCAAGATTGTCTTAAAGCCTTGTTTGGCTAAACTGATTCCTGCTGTAAGGCCAGCAGGGCCGGCGCCGATGATCGCTACGTCAAACAAATTTTAACAACACCAATTCTGCGCAAAATCCAGGGCCCATGGCCATGAGTAGACCTAAGTCGCCCGGTTTCGGTTTGTTGATTTCGAGCGTTTTTTCTAAAATCATGAGAACAGACACAGAAGATAGATTGCCAATTTCGGCGAGACTTTGACGGCTTAAGTCGAGAGTTCCATGAGGCAACTCTAAGCCTCTTTCAAGAGCATCGATGACTTTTGGGCCACCCGGGTGTGCGACCCAGTGCGTGATATCTTGTCTATTTAAACCCTGTTTTTCTAAGAATGCATCTATGACGGGTGGCATTTTTTTCTCGGCGACCATGGGCACTTCTGCGCTCAAAACTATTTTGAAGCCTTTGTGCCCGATATCCCAACCCATGACTTGTTCGGTGTTTTTAAAAAATGCAGATTCGGTTGCTAAAATGCGTGTGCAGTTTTTAGCTTCAATTCTTTCGCTCCCAAGCAACAAGACCGCTGCAGCTCCGTCTCCAAATAAACCACTGGCAACTAAATTAGCTAACGACAAATCGTCTTTCTGAACCGTGAGAGAACACAGCTCTATGGCCAATAAAATCACGGTATCTTTGGGGTGCCCAAGCAAATAGTCGTGAGCGCGTGAAAGCCCTGCGGCACCAGCCAAGCAACCTAACCCAAATAACGGCACACGCTTGATATCATCTCTAAAACCAATTCTGTTCACCAAACAGGCATCTATCGACGGGACACAAAGCCCTGTGACGGTTGTAAAAATAATCTGATCGATATCGGTGGCTTCTAGATTGGATTTTTTAAGCAAATCACGTACGCAAGATTCGCCTAGACTGAGCGCTACTTCTCGAAATGCATGATTAGATTCTGTGAAGTTAGAAAGTTGTCCATAATTTTCCATAGGCAAGGCTAAACAACGTGACCCAACTTGAACAGATTTATGAAAACGCTGGCTTAATTTGGGATTTACCAACTCTCCCGTTGTTCGTTTGATGAATTCGAGTGTGATCTCTTCCTGGGTATAGCGGTGAGCAGGAAGGCGAGTTTGAACGCTATACAAAAGAGTCATATTCTCCTAAAGGGATTTTGTGGTCGAATTATTTCGCGTAGCCATTAAAGACCGGTCGGACGCACATGTTGCGCTCAGGAAAATATTGTCGCCTTATTTGAGTGAGTCTCCTGAAAAAATTCGTTTTGAAATCGCTTCTTCAGGTAAGCCGCTCCACTCAAAAATCTTTTTTAGTCTGAGCCATAGCAAAAATTTAGCTTTGATTGCTGTTAGCCAAAAAATGCCAGTGGGGATTGACATAGAACAGGTTCGGCCCGTTCCCAGCAAGCTTCTAATTGCTAAACGTTTTTTTGCGCAGAGCGAATTTAAGCGTTTGGAATCTTTGTCTGAATCTTGTCAACAAAGTGCTTTTTTTGACCTTTGGACTGCAAAAGAGGCACTGACGAAAGCAAAAGGAGTTCGTTTGTTCGACGAGCTTTCACAGGAAGTCATTTGGGAACACGTGCTGCCAATTGGGGGATTAGAGGGCTATGTGGGCCACCTGGCTTTTCAAGGTCGTTTTGATCTACTAGAACCCTTGCATGTTTCTGATTTTAGCATTTTTGGCAGTCCAGACTGAGATTTCGCCTGACAAGCTCAGTTTGTCGGGGGCTTTTGAAAAAGCGCTTTTAAAAAACGAGCGTCTACTGCAATCGAAAGAAGATATTTCTGCTCAACGAGGTTTGGCAAAACTGAGTTTGACTGGGTTATTGCCGACGCTAGAAGGTGGCGGTCGAATTTCAGAACAAATAGGATTTTCGGCTGGTTTGAGAGTGCCTTTAATCAATGTTTCTGGAGTATTGGCGACCAGCAGTGCCTTTAAACAGCTTAAATCTGTTGAGGCAACTTACGAGCGTCAACGGGATACTTTATTGCTTCAAGTTGCAGAGGCGTATTTGTCTGTTTTGACCGAGCAGCAATTGCTCGAACTTTCCAAGACACAATACGAGACATCTAAGAAGCAATTAGAATCAGCCAGTCGAAAGGCTGCTCTGCAAGAGATTTCAACATTGGATTTAAAACGTGCTCAGTTGCTTGCGGCTAAAACACAGGTTGATATTTCAAATCGAGAGGCCAGTTTTCAAGCCGCTTTAGGTTTATTGGCTGATTTTCTAGGAGAGAATAAAAAATTTAGATTAGAAGACTTCCCAGAAATATTGGCTCTTGAAGAACAGGAAGTTTCAAAGCTTATTGCTCAAGCAAAAGAACACAGGTTTGATTTGAAAGCTCAAAGTATTTCGATACAGGCAGCTTTCTTGGGTGAACAAAGTGCAAAATGGCTTTTTATGCCGACGTTGCATTTCGGAACCAATTTAGTGCAGCCTCTAGAAAAAGCACATGAATTCGAATTTAGATTTGATATCTCAGTGCCCTTGTTTGATGGCTATGCGCGCTATGGTTTGCTGGAGACCACTAGGGCTAAACTCAGACAAGAAAAGTTCAAAAAGCATCTATTGGAACGCGAAATTGCTCTGCAAGTTCAAGGTGCCTTGGTTGATATTGCTCGCCGGAAACAAGTTTATGAAATCCAGCAAGAATTGGTTCAGATTAGCCATGCTGCTCATAAAAGCGCAGAGAATCGTTACAACTTGGGCCAAGCAACCAGCTTAGATTTGTTAGATGAGCAAACGCGGTTGTTTGAGGCTCAAAAAGATTTAAGAGAAGCTAAGTTCTTGTTACAACAATCTAGATTAAATCTAAGTTATATTTCCGGAGATCCGCGTTTAGGAATCGCCAAAAATGGATGATACGACCGCTGTTTTGCTCAAAGTGCTCAGATCTCATTTTGAAAACAGCAAAGAACTTGACCAGGCATGGAAACAGGCCCCGAGCTTGGCACTGATGCATTTGTCTAGGCCAGGTTGGCCAGCCGAATTTTTAAGCAGAGATCACAAGGCTTTAATTGGTTTTGAGCTGGAAAAAATAGCCAAAGAGTTATTTTATTCTAACGATATGAAAAGCTTGTTAAGATTTGCTCAAAATGCCGTTGGGTTGGTTTTGAAACATGCTTCTAAAAAATCAAAGACTCAAGTTGAGAAACAGGCTTTGGCGAGTTTAATTAAAGTCGAGCAGTTAGAAGGCCAAACAGATCAGGCTTCAGCGGCTCGCGCTGCTGCAAGATATCTAAATAATAAAAGAAGAGAGCAGTCTGGAAAATCATATGTTCAACCAGATCCCAACAACAGGCTTCTTGAGCTTTTATCTTTGTCTAAATCGATGGGGACAGAGCTGCCGAAACAAGATATTCGGGGCTTAATCTTAAAAAATTCG
>JBAXMC010000060.1:0-9434 GCA_037134495.1 Myxococcaceae bacterium | reverse complement strand
TTTTAGGCCTGTTCAACTCGTTACTCATTTTTCCTATGGGCAAACACTCAGACTACAAAATCTATCGCTCACTTCGGATAAAATGCATCTACAGGGCAGTTTGGTATTAGCAGGAACCCCACAGCAATTTTCAGTCAAAGAACTTCATGCGAAACTTGGCTCAGCGCTAACACTAGAAGGCTTTGCAAATATTGATTTAAGCAAAGACACCCCCCTGATCAATGCAACGCTGAATACCAGCGCACTAAACTTCGAAATTAATTTAAATATTTTAAAAGAGTTCAATGGCCAGTTTGAAATTACAGCACCACAAATTACCAGTAAAACTCTTGTATTAGCAAATCCCAGAATCAGTGCCCAAGTGCAAGACGGTACTCTCACTCTGCATCCCTTGGCTGCTCTCATAAACGATGGAGAGTTCTTGCTCAATACCACTATTGCCAAAGATCACATATCTGCAAAACTCAAAGATACGACAACTCATGAATTTGAGATTTTTTGTAAAAATAACATCGGCGAAATTAAGTCACAAACTTCAATGAGCACCGTTGCTGAAGAAATCGCTTCAGCGTTAGCAGAAATATGCTCTCAACAAGGTTCGAACTTGTGACCTTTGCTTTAGGAAAGCAACGCTCTATCCACCTGAGCTATGAGAGCAAACAAAATACCTGGACCTAATTCTTCAAATAAAGCTCTGGGTCAACCGGGGTTCTATGTTTACGAACCTGGAAATAAACCCGGGGAGAGTCTACCCCGCCTGAAGTACCAACCGTACCAATCGGCTCACTTTTCTTAACTTTTTGGCCCTTCACAACATCAATAGAATCCAAATGAGCATAGATTGTCACAAACGGATCTTCATGGTTAATAATTATAATTCTGCCATAACGAGCTTCGTCATCGCCAACATAGATTACTTCGCCACTCGCAGCAGCCATAACAATCGTTCCGCGTGGGGCCCCTAAAGCAATGCCTTCATGCAAACGCTGAGGGTTCGTTTCAAAACTTTTAAACAAAACACCGTTTTTGACTGGCCATGCCAAATCTATCTTTTTTCCATCAACGACAGGCGCTGGCTTAGAAACTTGTTCTTGTTTTATTTTTTTGGATACAGAAGCCACATGGACAACAGATTCAGGCTCTGGTTCTGGAATATACAAACGCTGGCCTGATCTTAACTGACCAGAGTCTGTAATGCCATTGACTTCCATAAGGTCAAACGCTGAGATTTTCTTTTTTTTAGCAATCGTATGAACTGTATCGCCTTTTTTGACTTCATAAACACTGCCAGCAAACGAAGCTTTGACAGCATTGCGTGGTTTGTTGTGATGACAACCCACGAGCAAAAAAATTAATAAAACAAACTTAAGCTGCATGATGTCTAGGACGACCTTGTGGACGACGACGTCTGAAATTCTGAGGCCTTGGTTTAAAAACACCGCGTTTGTCTTGAATATACGGCTTACCCAAGTCTCTGGCCATCGCTTTCAATACGCCGATAGGCTCCAAAGACTCACCCTGTGAATACAAATAAAGTGTTTGTAAAAGCAAAGCTTCTTTAAACCAAGATTTATGAATAATCGCAGGAGCAAATGTTGAAATCGCCGACAACATACTGCGAATTTTATCTTGATCATGACGAGCAAGTCGGATTCGTTCTGCCCAACTCACACAAAGTTTATCAATCCAGTTGCGTTCATTCTGCTCTGACTTTTCAAGTACTAAATAACTTGGCAAAAGCAAAGCCGCAAAAGCTACAGCTGCCGATACGTCCACTTCTCTTTCAACAGCAGCGTCTACAGCTTGCAGCATTTTCAAACAGTCTTCTGTCAGTTCCGGCATGAAAACTTCTTGGATTCCAAGAGTTTTGCAAAGCATAAAGGCTTCCAGTGCATGTCCTGAAGTTAATAATCGAACAAACTCTTCTTGGAGTCTAGCAGGAGCACACCTCGGAATCTCAGACACATGCTTTTTCATGGCGGCAAACGTATTCTCTTCGATTTGAAAACCGAGTCTGCTAGCAAATTTAATCGCTCTTAAAATTCGAACAGGATCTTCTTGGAAACGAATATCTGGGTCTCCAATGGTTCGAATTAAACGGGCATCTAAATCTGCACGGCCACCTACATAGTCGATGACTTTGCCATCGATTGGGTCGTAAAATAAGCCGTTGATCGTCAGATCTCGGCGTTTGGCATCTTCTTCGATGTTTCCGTAGACGTTATCATGCGTCACCAACAAATCTTCTGGAACGTCTTCTTGGACATCCAATGGATTCATTCTGAAAGTGGCTGTTTCAATGACTTTATTGCCAGGGAAAAATACATGGGCTAGCAAAAATCGTCGACCAATCAGCCTCGAATTTCTAAATATGTGCCTCACTTCTTCTGGCTTAGCATTGGTTGCTACGTCAAAGTCTTTAGGGGTTCTACCCAACAACAAATCTCGGACACAACCACCGGTTAAATACGCTTCGTAATTCTTAGCACGCAGCCTCTTGATGACCCACAACGCATTGAGGTCTACCAAGGACAAAGGAATCTCGGGTTCCACTTTTATACTCCTGATACAACAAGCACAGACCGAATAATGTCAGGTCTGGTTCTACAGTTTGAATTGTTTTGGATGCTTGTTTCATAAAGGGTGCCAAACCACCCGTTGCAATTACTGTACACGGCGAAGCCAGCTCTTCTTGCATACGAGCGACTAAACCATCAATTAATCCAGCATGGCCGAGCACAAGGCCGATTTGAATATGCTCTTTCGTATTTTTCCCAATTGCACGCACTGGCTTTTCAAGAGAAACACGGCTCAGTTTAGACGCTGTTTGAAACAGTGCCTCACTCGCAATTTCTACTCCAGGTGCAATAGCCCCGCCTAAATACGCTCCATCGGAACTCACCACATCAAAAGTTGTAGCAGTACCCATATCGATAACAATCAAAGCTGATTGATATTTTTTCCAAGCAGCATAAGCATTCACCAAACGGTCTGCGCCTAGCTCTTCGGGTCGGTCGATTAATAAAGGCATTTTAGCATCTAACTCTTTTTTAGCCCAAAGAGGTGCTTTGCCAAAATATAAGCAACAAGCTTCAAGAACAGCCGCATCTAGTTGAGTGACTACAGAAGACACACACACAGCTTCTATTTGTTCAATCATAATGGCATGACGAACCAATAAACTGCTCATGAGATGCCCCAATTCATCGGACGTGGCCTTACGTTCTGTGCGAAAACGCAAGCGGCACTTGAGGGTAGACCCCTCATACACACCCAAAACAACATTGGTGTTGCCTATATCTATGACCGCTAACATCCGAGCGTTCTAGCATTTTTTCTTGGGTCTGTGAACCAAGATTCCCATCAGCAGCAATAAAAGCCAAAGCTCACTCGGGGCTTTCGCGCTGGAACAGTGTGATGACGATGAGCCACTGCCTGTTCCACCAGAAACAGTCTTGCAAACACTTGAAATACAAGTAAGCCCTGTTTGACACACAGTCGTCCCTCCACAGGCTTCTCCCTCGGCTGCCATCACCATACAAGCATAAGAGGAGATTAAGACATTCTTTGAGTTTTTAAGCTGATGACACGTTTCAGAAGTTTGGCAAGTTTGACTTATCGTACACTCTGCAAAACAATAGGAAGACGAGTTGTCAACTGCAACACAAATAAAACCCTTGTCACAATTTTGTGTACAAGGAGCACCTAAACCCGCTGCCCCGAGAGCCACTCCTGCTGGGAATTCACAAAATCCGCTATTGCAAACCATGTTGTTTCCACAATCACTTGGAATCGCGCAAGCCTTTGAACAATATTGTGCTTCAGCTTGAGAATGACAAGTAAGATTAGACAAGCAAGGCTGCGCGCTAGAACAAACAGTTCCAAAACTACCAGCAGCAGAAGAATCTGGATACAAAGCAGCCAAGCCTTGTTGATCATCAAACAATGGATATTCGATCAAAAACTCTGCTTGAGCACTCATGAGTTCTTGGCAAGCAGCACAGGGGTGTCCAAGACCTAAGAAGTGCCCTGACTCATGTGCGACCGTCCCTTTGGCAGATTGGCAACTATCTGATAATTGGGGACACCCTGCTTCCCATATAAAACCAGCACTTGGAACAGCATTCAAAATCATATCAGCATCATCGATCTGCCGATAATTAACCGTTGAAGTTGGACAAGCATAAGGAGGCAGCGTAACTCCTAAGATCCCATTGGGAGCGGCTCCCACTTTTGTCATCCATTCATCTTCACTGGTCACCCAAAAAATATCGTGGCTATTGGGAGTATCCCCAAAACTTCGAACACCATAGCCACCATTGCTGATCGTCAGTTTTGCTCCTGGTGTATTGGCCCAATTTGAGAAACTACTGTCGACGACTTTTAACCAATCAGAAGCAGAAATTCCTGTTGGCAACACAGAAATATCAACGTTATATAAAACCGGTGCATTGACAGGCCAGTGACTAGAAGCACTGATACAAGATTCAGTGCATTGATCTGACTCAGTGACACCTTCAGCTGTAATACCGTTACAAAGAAACTTATATGAGTAGGCGGGCGTTAAAAATAAAAGCGCTCCTAAAAATACAAGTTTCATAAAGCCTTCCTGATTTCTTCTTTAAAAGCTTTGAGCGATTTATATTCTCTGGGCTGAGCTTGCATGAAAAACTGACGTCCTGACTTTCGAGTTGCGACTTCAATATCGTGAATGTCTTCCGTTACTCGAATTTCATTTTGGTCTTTAATAATATTAAATTTACCAAGACCAAGGCCATAGCTCACAATTTGGTCACGATACGGAACACCAAAAAGCATGACCTCTTCACCAAGCTTATAAACACTCGCGCCCTGCAAGCGCATCACCCGACCTCGATACTCACCGCCAACTTGATAAAGCGTGATTTCTTGGCCTGTTTTAGCGCCTTTCATACCATCTTTGACCTGCAGAGTCGTCAGTGTAACAATGCGGCCACCAGGCTCTTGCTCTACTTTTTGGCTAATCACTTTTGCTTGGATGACAACACCGCTATTGCGCGTCATCGTTGGAATGTCATGAACAATCCCCATGGTTGCTTGCGAAGAAAGTGCAAAAAGAAAAGTAGCCAGCCATAGGATTTGCATCGGTTTAGAATACAGCAAACAAGTAAGCTTAATCTATCGGTCGAATGTCCTATTTGAGAACGCGTAGCCAATCTGGAAAAACTTCAATCATATCCTCTGCTATATCTCTGGGAACCACAGCATGAGCCAAGCCACTGTTCGACATAAAAGCCACCAAACCTGCATCGCCTTTATTAATTTGCTCAACAACAGAAGCTTCCAGGCTTAACCAACTAATACTTTTGTCGGCTTTTTCGAAAAAAAACTTTTCTGTCCCAATGCCTTTGTCCAAGCGATTGCGTGTCACCCAAAGCCGAATGAGCTCATATTGCTCAGCTTTCGGTAAGCCTTTAAGCTTATTGGGCGGTCTTTTGATTTTAGAGCGTTCAATCTGTGCTTCAGTTACAAGACCAGCTGCCAATAATTTTGATTTCAGGTCAAGCATCGCAAATCACCTAAATAGGGCCATAAAACTTTGGGTATTTTCACAGAACCATCTGCTTGCTGATGATTTTCCAATAACGCAACCAGGGTTCGGCCCAACGGCAAACCAGAGCCATTGAGTGTCCAGACAGGCTGCACTGATTTATCTTCGCTGCGGTATCTAATCTGAGCTCGTCTAGATTGAAACGTCCCGAAAACACTGCAAGAACTAATCTCACGATACGTATTTTGACCCGGCAACCAGACTTCTAAATCATAAGTTTTTTGTGAACCAAATCCCATATCGCCTGTACACAGTAAAATAACGCGATGAGGCAGTTCTAACTCAGTCAGCATTTGGCTAGCTCGCTCGACCATATTTTCTAATTCAGATTCACCTTGTTCAGCTTTACAAAACCGCACCATTTCGACTTTTTCAAACTGGTGTACTCTAATCAAGCCTTTGGTGTCTTTACCTGCAGCGCCCGCTTCTGATCTAAAACACGCTGAGTAGGCACAATATCTTAGCGGTAATTGGCTTTCATCGAGAATCTCACCTGCATGGTAGTTTGTAACAGGAACTTCAGCTGTTGGAATGAGATGCAACGACTCTGAATCTTGAACAGGAACTTCAAAAGAATCTTCTCTGAATTTTGGAAACTGCCCAGTACCCTGCATTGCACTGGCTCTAACCAAATAAGGAGGAGTCAGTTCTGTATCACCGAGGCGCGTATGAAAGTCACACAAATACTGGATTAAAGCTCGATTTAGGCGGCTGCCTTGGCCTTTTAAAAAAGCAAATCTAGAGCCAGAAATTTTGGCTGCGCGTTCAAAATCTAGGATTTTAAGCTGCTGACCCAAGACAATATGATCCAAAACCGGAAAATCGAACTCTCTCGGCGTACCGACTTTTCTAATTTCTCGGTTGTCTTGCTCACTCGTACCCATAGGAACTTCGTCTTGCGGTGGGTTAGGGATACCCAAAGCGATTTGTTCGAGTTTTTCTTCGAGCGATTTGAGTTCAGCTTCTTGATCTTTGACTTTTTGAGCAAGCGCCTTAAGTTCTTCTCTCTTAGTAGGATCGAAATTCTTGCTAGCCAAATTACGCTCTTCTTGTAATTTCTGAGAGGCTGCAATCAGAGTTTTGCGTTCTTTTACGTATTTCAATAACTCTGGCAGACCCTGAATCTCACCGCGGCGCCTCAGGCGTTGTTCAAAAGATTCCGGGTCCTTCTCAAATGCTTTCAAATCAATCATAGGATAGCTGTACAATACCGTGCTGATTATGGTAAGGCCTTTTTGAGACGCCTATGGCAACAAATAAGAAAAAACTGGAAAGCGCTGATGATGGAGAACTCCTCACCAAAGAAGACACCCGCGTCAAAAAACCAAAGCGTTATTGGGTTATCATGCACAATGATGACTACACGACACAGGATTTTGTTGTCTATGTATTAGAACAATTTTTTCACAAAACAGGCACAGAAGCTCAAACCCTCATGATGACCGTACACCTGCAAGGCAAGGCCTCTGTTGGGCTTTATTCTAAAGACGTTGCAGAAACAAAAGCTCATCACGTTATGCAATACGCCCGTGAAAACGGAATGCCGCTTAAACTCAGCACTCAACCGGAGTAACTTTTCTTTATGAAATATTTTGTTCTGCTCGCCTTGCTACTTGCTTCTTGCCAAAAAAAAACCGACTCTGAGGTCTATTTTGTGAACTTAAGCGACAACGCCAAAGTTCCCAGCACTTTTTTAGTGCAATTTGGTGTTAGGGGCATGCAGATAAAACCCGCAGGTCAGGATATCGAAAACAGACATGCAGGGCACCACCACTTATTAATCGACAATCTCGCAGGAGAAATTCCTGAAGGACAAGTTGTACCGATGGATCCTAAAAATATTCACTACGGTAAAGGTCAAACAGAAGGCGTATTAGAACTCTCACCAGGCAAACATACACTCACATTGCAGTTTGCCGATGGAGCGCATCGTTCTTACGGCAAAAAGTTTGCCAAAACGATCACTGTTTTTACAGCGTCAAATTAAAATCTTTGACCAAAGCGCCTGGCAAATGTGAACTGCTCGTAGAGCGCTCATCATAAGTATGAGCGTCTAAAATAAAATCGCATTCTTTTGTTAAAGCCAGCAGGTTATCTCCCAGGATATGATATAAGCTATCGTCAAAACGCATGACATTGAGCGGTGCTTTGATTTCACCATCTTCAACCCAAAATGTCGCAAATCTTGTCATACCAGTACTTCTAGCCGACTGACGATCAGAGTAATTAAGATACCAGAGGTTTCCAATAAATATACCTGTTCCCAACTCACGTAAAATATCCACTCTGGACAAATCTCCAGGAGCAACTTCATAGGCTTCAGGTGCTTCAGAACCATTGGCACCGTTGGTTGATAAACTGTATTCTTTCGCAGTTCTCGGTGAAACTAAGCTGCCAACCAGTTGACCTGCTTTGATTAAGTTAATACAATCAGGTTTCATAAAGCCCTGCGCTTGAAGCAAAGGCCCTGTACCCTGAGCTGTATGTTCTGAAAGAGAAAACTTCGGACTCAGCCTTAAACCTTCGTCACGCATTTTGCTGAGCGCAGACTGTTTCGTACGCAAAGCTTTTTCACTGACAGCGCCCCACCCCAACATACCAATCAAATCACCAAACGCTGACGGTGTCATATAAGCTTTATAAGCGCCTGGTTTGAGACTCATGGCCGGTTTAGATAAAGCAGCCAGCTTTTCTTTGACAAAAGTAAATTCTTTGGCCAAGTGAGCGGCATCAAATGCAAAGCCAGCATAGCCAGCTTTCACAGCTTTATCTTGTTGATGATAGACGCTGAAATCTAAATTAAAACTATGGTTGGTGAGCCAATTACGCTGTCCAAACGAATTCGCAAAACCTCTATGCAAAGACCCTTGAGCATGAATCCCTACCAAGTCTAAGCCTTTGGCTTGACTCAAAACCTCATCGACAATATCCCGAGCGTCCGGAAGCTGACTTTCTTTTACAGTCTCACTTGAATGCGGCGTGGTTGAAATTAAAAGATACGGGTCTACAGGCAAGCTTTCGAATTTATCTCTTTGTTTTTTAAGCAAGTGCTCCAGACAAACACCGTCTTGTTCGATATCACGTGAGACACCCATCACAAAAACAGATTGTCGGCCTTTAGAAATTAAATTAACTTGCAAATAGCCTTGTGAAACAGAACCGGCTTGCCTAATAGCAGCATGATTCAGGCGAATAAAGTCTGAATGTTCGCCCGAAAACCAACAGGTAAAATTCTCACCAGGTTCTAACGAATTTTGGATCCGATCAGCCAAAGCATAAAAGTACTCTTGAGTTTTCATTGCTGTCCTCCAAAAACATCAACTTTGCTAAACAAACACGTGGGCGAAGCATGCCCCACTCGAACCGCCTGATTCGGTTCGCCTTTACCGCAATTAGACGTCCCGTAAATGCCAACTGTGCTTTCATTGCCTACTTTGGCTAAATTGCGCCAAAAAGTTGCAGAAATACCACGGTAGTTTGGATTTCGAACGACTTTTGTCAGTTTGCCATGCTCTATAAGCTGCCCCCACTCACATCCAAATTGAAACTTGTTTCTGGAGTCATCAATAGACCACGACACGTTAGATTTCATGTAAACGCCCTTTTCAACACCGGCAATCATGTCTTCTAACGTACTGTCTCCAGCTTCTAGATTTAAATTCGCCATGCGATCAATCGGTGGCCTATTCCAGTTACAAGCCCTGGCATTAGCCACACCTGGCAAATTTGCACGTGCCTGAGACAGAGTTCCACCCAGTGGCCTCATTAAAATACCGTCTTGAATCATATAGATTTTTGTAGCGGGTGTACCTACATCGTCAAACGCATAACTGGCCAACTCACC
>JBAXMC010000059.1:0-9455 GCA_037134495.1 Myxococcaceae bacterium | reverse complement strand
TCATGAAGTCTTTAACTGGTCTTTGGGTGCTCCGCCTGCAACATCAAGCATTACAGACTATTTTCCTACGAATCAGTTGGCTTCGGTAGTTGACCAAAATTTGGCTGATCCCGCTGCTTTTCTTCTTTTACCGTACCGACTTCAACATGACTTTAAGCAAGGAAGAACCGATTACGCAAGATTGGGACGCATCACAAATGGGTTGATTTCAGCGGGTGTTATCGCTGATCGTCGTAATAGCTATCAGCCGCAACAAAGAGGTGTTGCTGTAGTTGGACAGGTTGTTCAAGCCAATGTTAACCCTGGAGTTGGCTGGCCTGATCCTAGAAGTGCTCGTTATGCTTTGATGCGTGAAATCCCGAAGCCGATTGAGCATGGGCAAATTGTTTTGCAATCTTCATCACAAGGCGAACACTTGGCCGAGAAAGCAGTGGAATCATTTAAAAAAGATCCAGGGAAACTTAGAGGGAGATCTTTGTTGTCTGTTTTATCTCATCTGGGGGGGCTTTCACAGGACTACAGGCGTCAGTTTTTAGGAAAGCATATAGACAGTCGCAGTATTCCTTTGTTTAGAGTTGCTGAGCCTCCTGAGTGGTTCAAAGAGAGAAGCAATGAAAAAATCGAATCAAAAAGAGGATTAGAGTATATTCGCAGTTTGGAATTAAATCACAAAGAATCGATTATGGCTTTGCATGAGCTGGCAATTGCTTTTTCAGATGATTGCGGGGAAAAACATTGGGAATCGGCGTCACAATTTCGAGCAGAAGTAAACGAAGCTATTTCAAATAGTCTAGTAAAGATGGCTGGTTGCGATAAAGCTGATGTAAAGACTCGTCCTGTGGTAGGAGAAGTTTTGCATGCTCTTCAACAATCAACAGATCTTGCATCTCGTTATCTTTTAGTTTTATTGGAGCCTCGACTTTGCCGACGTGTCTCTTATGGTTCCGATGACACTTATAAACGCGGAACCTTTACTTACGAAGACATGCTTGGCTATTTGAAGATGCGCCTAGACTCCCATAAAAGTAAGTCCAAGCTTGTTGTTGGCCAATATGATGATGCTGTTTTACGGGAAGTGGACCAGTACTTGACGGAAATGATGCTTCCTCAGAATGCTAATTTTCGCCAATTTCCTTCTTTTTATCACTGTACAGCATCACGGGATGGTTTAAACGGTATTTCCAAGGGAGCAATCGAGGTGAGACACCTCCGTTCATTCAAAGGAGCTTTCGTGGCAGTGGGTTGTTCGGCTCAGGGGTATGGGGAGAATTGCTTCTGTTTAGCCCCTTGGCAATCTGCTTGGGGGGCAAAAGTTCCTTGTACTCATAATGAACTAGCTACTCGAGGAAATCCATCGCAGGGCGATGCTTGGATTGGTTTTGCTGAAGGAATCCCGGTGAATAACAAGGTTCGGCTTACGGGCTTGTGTTATATTTCGACGACTATTCCAGAAGCCGATCGCATGCGCTTAGTATTGGATCTTGCCGATAAAGCAGGCATTGATACAAATCTATCACCTATCCATTCTACAGGTTTCAGGAATTTTATTTCAACAGCTTTGAGAGATTTGTTGGGTGTTTGTTATCCTTATCATTGGGATCATCCGACGGGAGTAGATCACCAAGGGCGAGTTTAATAACCAAATCAGATTGCGTGGCGCTAATATCATCGCCATGCGATTATCTTTCGATACGAATCACTCTTTTCAAACTCCCTCTGTCTCAGAAGATTTGCCTAAAAGCGAAGATCGGTTTGAGAATGCCGGCTATTTTGAACAAGCTTGTAATTTTCTCTCAAAAGCGATTTCTGGAGTGAATCATTTTATACTATACAACAAAGCTAAATTAGCATTGGGAAGAGATTTGCCGGAAGCATATCGAAAGATGCTTTACGAATTAAATCCAGAAGAGTTAGTGGTCTTAAGTCAATTCTTTGATGAACTGTCGTGCACTCAAACACATGTTGATGCCGCTGTTGTCATGACAAAGACCTGTTCAGAGTTCATGGAAGTAAGTAATCGTGCAACTGCAGAAATTCTTGATCTGATTAGAAACTTTTGTTTTAATAAGCATTTGTTTAATACGCAGTTTGCGACTGACTCTCTCGGAACGCTTCTTGATTTTCAAGATTCTAGAATTGATCGCTATTATGACAATACGATAGCGTTTCAAAATTTGATTTATAAAAACAATAAAAAACCAGATGAACAGAAGTTTTCTGATGATATCGAGAAAGTAAAAAGTGCAGGCGTTCAGTGGACACTCGCCTGTACCCCGGGTTTAGGTTACATGAGTCATTCAGGCTGGGAACAAACTTCTTGTCCGAGTGCAGGACGGCCTAGTCTCTTTTATGCCACTCGAACACTGGGACTTACAAGAAACGGAAAAGCTTGCTTCGCTCGAGTTTTACTGGATTTTTCTCAGCTGGGTCCGATTACTTTTGAGAAAGCCACTGGTTTACTTGAAGCGATCGACAAAAATGCCAGTAAAGAAAAGCCAGAAGAAGACTTGATACCCGGTATAGAGCCTATTGCGAGGAATATTATTATTAAGTTTTCTAAAGACTTAGCTGCTGCTTGTTTTGAGATCCATGCGAAGCTTTCGGATGATAGCTAAGCTTGCATAGAAAAAAGGGACATTGCAGATGGCTAAACAAAATTTAAAGAGATAGCCGTTAAAAATTAACCAGTAAGCTTGTCCCGCTGGGATGAGGCCCAAAAAGTTCAAAATGCTGACTACAATACAAGTGTCTATGAACAGCGAAAGACTGGTTGCGGCAAAGTTGCTGAGTCCCAACCAGCCTGTTTTGTTGCGGATAAACAAATAAGTAGAGATATCAAAACGCTGTGAAACATAAGCTGCTGTGACAGAGATCAGTGAAGCTGGGACAGTATGCCCAAATACTTGGTGAAAAGTATGGTTGTCAATGGTTGACCAGCTGGTTGCTGGGAGGTGATCCATGCCAAAGATAATAAAAGCGATTAAGATATTTAAACTCAAAGCTAGTTTGACGCAAAATCTAGCTTTTTCACGGCCATAAAACTCGGCTAGTAAGTCAGAAATCATAAACGTAAATGGGTATAAAATAGCCCCGATAGATAACTCAAACGTATGAAATGGCAAAATCGGCAAAATTACAAATTTCTGATAGACCAAATTGCCGGTCACAATTAAAACAGCGAACAAGGTGCATAAAGTGAGATAAATGCGTTCTGAAATCATAAAACCAGCCTATTTCTAAGCTGGCTTTTCAGTTTAGGCAAGGGTCAGACTAGGACTAGCATCTGCGCCATTGCAAGCTATAGATTAAGCCTGCATGAAGATCGGCGCTGTCTACGGTCGAGAAAGCATCTGCGCCGGTTGAGCGAACGAACATGCTGGTTGCAGCACGTAGATTCACATCAGCACCACAAGGTGACCAGACCATTGCTGTAGCGATCAGGTTGTTTCTGAGGATATAATTCTCATTTTGAGCACCAGAAAATGTCTTGCTGTACGAAGGACCCGTTGTTCCTGCGAAGAAGTAGCTGGCATTGAACTGAGACATGGCGCCAGCAGGTAAACTGTTGAATCCACGATAGTCGATATTAATCACAGAGACACTGAGACCTTGGGGTACATGTACTGGAACAGCAATATCGCAGTTCTTGCGATCTACTGTTCGACCTGTATTGCCGCCTGCTTCAACCATAAACTGGTTAAACAAAATGCTAAGCGATGTTGCATCTGGGCTTAGCGCAACTGAAGCTGTTCCGTTAGGGCAGCCCGTTCCGTTATAAGCTGGGTAACCCAGATGAACATTGTCAGCAAAGCTTGGTAAAGAGAGTACTGCGATTGCCAATGACAAAAGAACTTGTTTCATAGTTGGTCCTCATGGCATCTTCATTCTTCTGAAGTGCCTAGGAAGACTATTGTCTTATTTCTAAAAGCTTCGCGTCAGATCAATGTCCTAGGACAAATGTTGGGCTAAATAATTAGCTTCACCAATGGCTTTAACGAGATCTATTTGTTTGCCAAGAAAATCTAGATGTTCTTCTTCGGATGCCAAAATAGACTCGAGCAGGATTGCTGTTCCGTGATCTTGGCTCGTGCGACAGAGATCAATTCCAGAGCGTAGGCGATCAACGGCTTCAGATTCAAGTTTTAGGTCGGATTTAAATTGCTCAGGTACGGTTTCGCCTATGTTAATCTTGCCTAAACGCTGAATATTTGGAATCCCATCTAAGAACAAAATGCGTTCAATTAATTGCTCCGCATGTTTCATTTCATCAATCGATTGCTTGCGTGAGATTTGGTAAAGTTTGGTGTACCCCCAATGCTCGCAAAGCTCAGCATGTAGGAAATATTGGTTAATTGCTGTAAGCTCAGCTGTTAGAACTTCGTTCAACAAGTCGATGATCGGTGAAGTTTTTTTCATATAAGAGAGATAAAAGCTCAGGATGACAACTTTGGCAACAGCTTCCCGCTCCGCAAGATTCTTCTATGAGTTCCAAAGAGATCGCACCTTTTTCGATGCAATCTTTCACTTCAGATTCTGAAACTCCTACACAAAGACAGATGATCATTACTCTTTATTAAGCTTTAAGGCTCTTTTTGGACTAACGTGCATTGACAAAGCTGAAAAACGATCTCTATAGTGCCGCTCCATGCCTACTATTAATCAGCTAGTCCGCAAAGGACGCCAACAGGTTAAAGAGCGCTCTGACGCCCCCCATTTAGAGGAATGCCCTCAAAAACGTGGCGTTTGCACGCGTGTTTATACAACAACGCCTAAAAAGCCAAACTCCGCGCTTCGTAAAGTTGCCCGTGTTCGTTTGACCAACGGAATGGAAGTAACAACTTACATCCCGGGTGAAGGCCATAACTTGCAGGAGCACTCTGTGGTGCTGATTCGTGGCGGTCGAGTAAAAGATTTGCCAGGTGTGCGTTATCACGTGGTTCGTGGAGCCTTGGATTCCGTAGGCGTTGCAAACCGTAAACAAGGTCGTTCCAAGTACGGCACGAAGAAGGGTAAATAAGATGCCAAGACGTCGCGATGTTCCTAAACGTGTTATCCATCCAGATCCTAAATTCGGTGATCGTTTGGTTAGTAAATTTGTCAATGTGATCATGGAAGACGGCAAAAAGTCCGTTGCAGAAGGCATTATCTACGGTGCCTTTGAATCGATCGAAGACAAGATGAAAGAAGACCCAATTAAGGTCTTTAAAAAAGCTTTAGAAAACGTGAAACCACAGGTAGAGGTTAGATCTCGCCGCGTTGGTGGAGCAAACTATCAAGTTCCTGTTGAAGTCAGGGCAGAGCGCCGTGTTGCGCTTGCTTTTAGATGGATCAGAGACTTTTCATCTGCTCGCGGAGAACGCACAATGTGTGACTCGCTCGCTGGCGAAATTATGGATGCGGCTGCAGGCCGTGGTGGCGCTGTCAAGAAACGCGATGATACTCATCGTATGGCAGAAGCAAACAAAGCATTCGCACATTATCGTTGGTAAAGAGCAGGGAATTTAAGATATGGCACGCGACATTCCATTAGAACGTATTAGAAACATCGGTATCGTAGCTCACATTGATGCGGGCAAAACGACTACTACTGAACGTGTTTTGTATTATACCGGTAAAAGTCACAAAATCGGTGAAGTTCATGATGGTGCTGCAACTACAGATTATATGGCTCAGGAACGTGAACGTGGGATCACGATCACTTCTGCTGCTGTAACTTGTGAGTGGAGACGTCGCGAAGATCCTAAGGCTCTCCCATACAGAATCAATATCATTGATACTCCAGGGCACGTGGACTTCACGATTGAAGTTGAGCGTTCCATGCGCGTTTTGGACGGTGCTGTTACTGTGTTCGACGGCGTAGCTGGTGTTGAGCCTCAGTCCGAAACTGTTTGGCGTCAAGCTGATCGCTATGGCGTTCCAAGAATGTGTTTTGTGAACAAACTAGATCGTACCGGTGCAAACTTTTTTAGATGCGTCGACATGATTGTTGACCGTTTGAAAGCAAGACCGGCCGTGATCTCTTTGCCAATCGGTGCAGAGGCTACTTTTGTTGGAATTGTTGATTTGATCCGCATGAAAGCGTTGATCTGGCACAATGATGACTTGGGTGCTACTTACGATGTCACAGATATCCCAGCCGAGCTTCAAGCTCAGGCCAATCAATACCGTGAAAAACTCATGGAAGATTGCGCTGATTGCGACGATGCTTTCGCTGAGAAATTCCTAGAAGGTCAGGAAATGACCGAACAGGAAGTGATCAGAGCTTTGCGTGCAGGTACTATCGCAGCAAAAATCGTTCCCACTTTCTGTGGTTCTGCTTTCAAGAACAAAGGTGTCCAATTCATGTTGGATGCTGTTTTGGATTTCTTGCCATCTCCTCTCGATATTCCACCAGTAATTGGTAAGCTTGAAAATGGTGAAGAGGTTTCTCGGTCTGCCAAAGACACTGAGCCGTTTGCTTGCCTCGCTTTTAAGATCATCAATGACAAATATGGTCAGTTAACTTTCATTCGTGTTTACTCAGGGACGCTTTCTAAAGGCGATACCATTGTCAACATGCGTTCAGGTAAAAAGACTCGAATTGGTCGTTTGGTTCGCATGTACGCAGATAAGCGTGAAGATATCGAAGAGATTGGCGCCGGCGGTATTGCTGCTGCCATTGGTGTCGATGCGACAACAGGCGATACTCTTTGTAATCCAGATCACCCAATCATTTTAGAATCTTTGGATATTCCACCTGCTGTGGTTAAGCTGGCGATTGAGCCTAAGACCAAAGCAGATCAAGAAAAAATGGGTATTGGTCTGAACCGCCTCAGCTCAGAAGATCCTTCTTTACGCCTCAGTACTGACGTAGAAACAGGTCAGACGACCATTGCTGGAATGGGTGAGTTACATCTTGAAATCATTGTTGATCGTTTGAAGCGTGAGTTTCAGGTCGAAGCCAATGTTGGTAAGCCTCAGGTTGCTTACAGAGAAACGATCACTAAAATGGTCGAACAAGAAGGTAAATACATCAAGCAGAGTGGTGGTAAAGGTCAGTACGGACACGTTTGGGTCAAGATTGAACCCAATGAGACCGGAAAAGGCTTTGAGTTTATCAATGACATTGCTGGTGGTAGCATTCCAAAAGAATTTATACCTGCTATCAAGAAGGGTGTTGAGGAAGCATTGACTTCTGGTATTCAAGCTGGTTACCCGGTGGTTGATGTTAAATATACCGTATTTGATGGTAGTTACCATGATGTTGACTCCAACGAAATGGCATTTAAGATCGCTGCTTCGATGGCCTTTAAAGAAGGTACCAAGAAAGCAAGCCCGATCATTCTAGAGCCGTGTATGATGGCGGAAGTGATCACCCCAGAAGACAGAATGGGCGATGTGATTGGCGATTTGAATAGCCGCCGTGGCCGTATTACGGGCATGACTGAACGAAGTGGAATGAAGATTGTTGAATCCCAGGTCCCCCTTGCGGAAATGTTTGGATATGCCAATGATCTACGTTCAAGAACTCAGGGCCGCGCTACTTATACAATGGAATTTAGCCATTATGAACAAGTGCCTAACAACATTGCTAAAGAAATAGTGTCCAAAGCAACGGGCGCATAAAGTTTTTATTATTTTTAAGGAGAGATTCGGATGGCAAAAGCAAAATTTACCCGCGATAAACCCCACGTAAACGTTGGGACCATTGGTCACGTCGATCATGGTAAGACAACTTTATCGGCTGCGATCACTAAGGTCTTGGCTACGACAGGTCAGGCAACTGCCATGGCTTACGACCAGATCGATAAGACGCCAGAAGAAAAAGCTCGCGGGATCACGATCTCTACCGCTCACTTAGAGTACCAAACAGCGAAGCGTCACTATGCACACGTTGACTGTCCAGGCCATGCTGATTATGTGAAGAACATGATCACCGGTGCTGCTCAGATGGACGGCGCTATCTTGGTGGTGTCAGCAGCTGACGGCCCAATGCCTCAGACACGTGAGCACATCTTGCTCGCACGTCAGGTCGGTGTGCCTTATATCGTTGTTTACATGAACAAGTGCGATATGGTCGATGACGAAGAGTTGTTGGATCTTGTTGAGCTTGAAATTCGTGAATTGCTGAGCTTCTACAAGTTCCCAGGCGATGACACCCCGATTATTCGTGGTTCAGCCCTCAAAGCTTTGGAAGGCGAAGACAGCGAAATGGGCGTCAAATCTGTACACAGATTGATGGAAGCCATTGATTCATACATTCCCGATCCACAACGTGATATCGATCGTCCGTTCTTGATGCCGATCGAAGATGTGTTCTCGATTTCAGGCCGTGGAACAGTGGTAACCGGTCGTATTGAACGCGGTATTGTCAAAGTCGGTGAAGAAGTTGAGATCGTAGGTTTCAAGCCTACCGTTAAGACGACTGTCACAGGCGTTGAAATGTTCCGTAAGTTGCTCGACGAAGGTCGTGCAGGCGATAACATCGGTGCTCTTTTGCGCGGTACGAAGCGTGAAGATATCGAACGTGGTCAAGTTCTGTGTAAACCAGGGTCAATCACGCCGCACAAGAAATTCAAAGCTGCTATTTACGTATTGAACAAAGAAGAAGGCGGACGTCATACTCCATTCTTTGCAAACTACAGACCGCAGTTCTATTTTAGAACCACAGACGTGACTGGAACCATTGCATTGCCTGAAGGCTCTGAAATGGTGATGCCAGGTGATAACGTAACGATTACGGTTGAGCTGATCACTCCGATCGCGATGGACAAAGAACTACGCTTTGCGATTCGTGAAGGTGGCCATACCGTTGGCGCAGGTGTTGTGTCTGAGATTTTGGAGTAACCCATGGCGGATAAAAAGAATAAAATTCGGATCCGTTTGAAGGCTTATGACCATAAGCTCTTGGACCAGTCTGCAGAAGAAATTGTTGCGACTGCTCGTAGAACAGGTGCCAAGATTGTTGGCCCGATTCCGTTGCCTACCAAGATAACGGGGTACACGGTTCTTCGAAGTCCTTTTATTGATAAAAAATCACGTGAACAGTTCGAAGTTCGTACTCATAAACGTGTTCTTGAAATTTTAGGGCCTACACAGGCTACTTTAGATGCTCTGATGAAGCTTGATTTGTCAGCTGGCGTTGATGTTGAGCTGAGAAGCTAGGAAGTAATTAAGATGCTTAAGTTGGATATTATAAACTTAAAGAATGAGACCGTTGGCAGCATGGATGTCAGCAAAGATATTTTCGGAGTTACCATCCGAAAGCACTTGCTGGCCGAAGTGGTTCACTGGCAACGTGCTTGTCGCCGTGCAGGCACTCAGTCTGCTTTAACCAAAGCTGAAGTCCATGGGACGACCAAAAAACCTTTCCCTCAAAAGGGCAGGGGTATGGCACGTCAAGGGTCGCTGAAAAGCCCGCACCAAGTTGGTGGTGGTGTTGCTTTCGCTCCTAAACCCAGAGACTATTCTTATGC
>JBAXMC010000058.1:0-9458 GCA_037134495.1 Myxococcaceae bacterium | reverse complement strand
CATAGAAGTTGGCAAGCGGCTCAACCAGCCGATTTCTCTGGGTCAACTCAAAGAGCATCCTGTTTTACAAAATATCAGCTTGGTTAAGCAATCGCGCCTCAGTGTTTGCCCGATTGATCAGGACACCCTGGCCTTGATTGCCAAGTTTTGAGATTTATGAGACTCTCTGGACCTGTATGTTAGAGATATTAACTGATTCCCAGACTTATTTAAGTCTTCTCACCCTGACGGCCCTCGAAATTGTTTTGGGCATCGACAATATTTTATTTCTAAGCATCGTCGCCAATAAACTACCCAAAGAGCAACAAGAAACCGCTCGCAGATTAGGCTTGTCTCTGGCTTTGTTTGGTCGCTTAGCTCTTTTATTCTCTCTCTCTTGGTTGCTCTCTCTTCAAAAGCCCCTGTTTGTTATTTTAGACCATTCGTTTTCAGCTCATGATCTGGTTCTAGGTTTGGGAGGCTTGTTCTTAATTTACAAAGGCACGCAAGAAATTTTTTATGCCATTGAGGGTATTTCAGAAGAACGTGAAGTACGAGTTTTATCTCTACGTTCAGCTTTGATTCAGATTTTGATGCTTGATATTGTTTTCTCGTTGGATTCAATCATCACCGCTGTTGGCCTCGCTTCTCAAATTAGCATCATGGCCATTGCGATTATGATTGCGATTGTGATCATGCTTTTTGCTTCCCGTTGGGTCAGCGAATTCCTAGACAAAAATCCTTCTATGAAGATTTTGGGATTGTCGTTCTTGCTATTAGTAGGTGTTTTGTTGGTCGCTGATGCTTTCGGACAACACATACCCCGTGCCTATGTTTATTTCGCACTCGGCTTCTCAAGCTTTGTTGAAATGATTAACATTAGACATCGAGCAAAATCTAAGCTTTCTTAGGTTTGGCATAAAACAAATCTCGAAATGGCTTTGATAATTCGGGCAAACAGCCGTCTACGATTTTTGTGATTGTCTCTCTATCGGCTTCTTTCATACCAGACGTTGTGTCGTTCCAGCGATTAACCAACTGACGAGCCAATTCAGGAACAGCGGCCTCACCCTTTTCTTTCACCACCAAATCAAACATGCGTTTGGCCATAAAAGGGTGGCCATCTAAAATTGTTTTCACAAACGGAGTCAGAGTCGGATCTTTGGGGTCATAAGATTGTGTTAGTTTCGAAGCATTTTCTCTTAAGTACGCGTTTTCAGAAGTAAAACTCTTATTAAATTGGTTGGCAGAAGCTAAATCTTCGGGCTGGCCGGACCGTTTCATCTCAAAAATCTTGTTTGTGAGTTCAATTTTTTTATCTAAGTCGCCATTCGAATACTGCTCGAAAGCTTCGCCCGCAAAATCAAGATGTTCAAAGCTATCTCTCGAGTCTGTTCTTCTTGGAGTTGAATCTCCGTCACTTAAGCCCTGCAAAGAATCCGGAGTTCTGCTTGTTCTTTCAACCATGCCCTCAGTTTACAATGGGAACGTTCGGCACTTCAACAAAGTTTAAATAAATCCAAACATGTTCGGCTGGAAATTGTCCAGAAACATGATTGAAAACAGCCTTTGTATCTGATTCAGATAAAGTCTTAAAGAAATCGAGTTCCGTTTCTACCAAACCATCTTGATTGGGAACTTTTAAAAAATCCAAAGTTGCTTTCAGCATAGGCCTTTGCGTATAAAGCCAATTGCGAATAATTTCTTGGCAGACATCAGACTCTGCTTTCGAATCGGAATTTTTAAACTTCTCGTGCAACTTTTTGACTTGATCGCCCTTATGCTTACCCAGCTGTAAAGTCACGCCTCCTACAGGCTTTACTTTAATGCCCATGCGCGCATAAAGGGTATCTCTGACTTTGCGCGAGCAACTCGAGATCATAGCTTCAAAAGTAGGTTCAGAGGTTTTCGAAATTAGTGCGATAGAGTCCATAGATTCTCCTGATAGCAAAACTGGTTCTTAAAAACCAGTCTAGGGTTATGAGTGACCATGAGAACAGTCATGCCCAGCTCTTGGCTGAGTTCACGAATGAGTTCCACAATTGCAAGTCCTGTTGTCTCGTCTAAGTTTCCCGTAGGCTCATCTGCGAGCAGTAATTTAGGCTGGCCCACCAGAGCCCGAGCCAAAGCCACTCGCTGTTGTTCGCCGCCCGAAAGTTCACCAGGTTTATGATGCATGCGAGTACTTAGACCGACTCGAGTTAGCCACTTTTCAGCTTGCGCAGCAGCCTGTTTATCTCCACGCATCAGCAAGGGCATCGAAACGTTTTCAAAAGCCGTAAACTCAGGCAACAAATGGTGGAACTGAAATACAAAACCGATTTGGCGATTTCGAAATTCAGCTATTTGAGTCGGTGTTTTAGAAAAAATATCTTGGCCATCAAGCAGAACTTTCCCCGAAGTCGGAGTATCGAGTGTGCCAATAATATGCATCAAAGTACTTTTTCCAGCACCAGAAGGTCCTGTGATACTCAGCATCGAACCAGACTCAACCGTCAGGTATAGGCCTTGCAAGACTTTGACTTCTTTGGATTCTAGAAAATAGCTTTTAAACAGTGATTGGACCTGGATTTTCATGACCTCACCCCCAGCCCCTCTCCACCAAGTGGAGAGGGGAGTATTGGTGAAAAAATATTAATAATTTCTTTATTCGACAAATTTCCCCTCTCCACTTGGTGGAGAGGGGTTAGGGGTGAGGTTTTATTCATACCTCAGCCCCTCGACAGGTTTAAGGCGCGCAGCAAGCAATGCCGGCGGAATCGTTGCCACAAAGCTCACCAATAAAGCCCCAAGCGCTACCATGCTGATTTCAAAAGCATCCATACGAACAGGTATCTGGCTGATATAATAAACTTCGGCATCAAGCCCAATGCCTAAATTTTGCAATAAAACACAGGCGATTAACCCGAGGCCAAGACCTAAAATCATGCCCAAACTGCCAATGCTCAAACCATAAGTCACAAAAATTTTCATGATCGATACGTCTGTCGCACCCATGCTTTTCAGAATCGCAATCTCTTTGCCTTTTTCCAAGACGACCATAATTAAAGTCACCAAGATTAATAAACTTGCCATCGCAATCAGCGTCATCAGAATAATAAACATCGCGATTTTTTCGAGCTTTAAAGCCGAAAACAAAGGCCGGTTCATATCCATCCAATCTTTGGCGTAAAGCGGGTACCCCCCTGCAACTTTGTCTATTTGCTCGGCGATTAAACCTGCTTGGTCAGGATTTCTAATCTTATACTCGATGCCTGTCACCGACTTACCCAGTCCAAATAAACTTTGTGCGCTGGCAAGAGAAACATAAGCAAACTTCGAGTCATATTCGTACATGCCAGTATTAAACAAAGCGATGACTTTAAAACTTTTCGTTTTAGGCATCAGACCCGCAGGACCCAGTTCACCCATGGGGCTGATTAAACTTAACGCATCGCCAATAAAAACTTTTAGATTTTTGGCCATCTCTCGGCCAATCACAATGCCCATCCCTGAAGCGTCTTCTAAGCTGCCATCCGAAATATTTTTAACCTGGTTCAAATCAAGGCCCTTTAGAACACAGCCTGTCATATTAAATTTCGACGACAGCATACCTTCGCCTAAAACAAACGGATGCGCACTCAAGATATCTGGCAAATGCTCTGTTTCTTGCAAAACTTTTGGGTAATTCGAAAAATCATGTCCGTATTGCATGAGCATAATATGAGGATTCGCTCCCAAAATTTTATCTCTAAAATCACTCGAGAAGCCATTCATGACGCTCATCACAATGACCATGCCTGCACAAGCACCCATCACGGCTAAAACAGAAATAAGCGTGATGACAGAAACAGCTCTGTGGCTGCGTTTGGCCATCAAAAACCGTCGACCAATAAAGGCTTCATAACCAAAACTTGGATTAAAACGACGTTCACCCAAAAATAAATAACCTATCGAACTTGCGACAGCCAAAGCTAACAGAGCGCCTCCGCTCAAAGCTACCCACATCACAATTTGATAAGCCGGAGATTCTGTCATCGAGCACGCATCTTCGGAAACAACACAACTTCTCTAATAGACTGGCTATTGGTCAGCAGCATCACCAAACGATCAATGCCAATACCTTGGCCTGCCGTGGGTGGCATACCGACTTCTAAAGCGGTCAAGAAGTCTTCATCCACTTCGTGAGCTTCTTCGTTACCAGCATGCTTCTGCCTAGCTTGAGCTTCAAAGCGTTCACGTTGGTCTACAGGGTCGTTGAGTTCTGAAAACGCATTGGCGATTTCCATACCACCGCAAAATAATTCAAATCGGTCGACGACAGCCAAATCGCTATCACGACGTCTTGCTAGCGGGCTCACTGCAACAGGAAAATCCAACAAGAAAGTTGGCTGCATCAAACTTTTTTCGATTTCGTGTTCAAACACAGCGTATAACAAATGCAGCGCCAAGTTACGCGCTTTGACAGGGTCATTGCCAATGTCACCATGTTCTTTGACAATCTTTTGAGGTGCATCGGGTGTAACAGTCCTGCCCTGAGCAATTTCTAGAGCCCACTGAACATCACTTGTTTTCTCGAGCTCTAAAATTTTCTCTTCGGAAAAGCCCAAATGCTCTCCCACCAGTCTAGCAATCGGTGCACGTCTAAAAGGTTTCGAGAAATCAATTATTTGTTCGCCCCACGGAATATGCAAACTTGGATTAATCAAAGCAACCAAGCGTCTCAGCAAACTCTCAGAAAGCTCCATCAAGTCTTTATAAGTTGCATAAGCTTGATAGAATTCGATGGTCGTAAATTCTGGGTTATGCGTTGTGCTCACACCCTCGTTTCTGAACAATCGGCCTATCTCGTAGACACGTTCAAAGCCACCTACAACCAAGCGCTTCAGATGCAGCTCTGTAGCAATGCGTAAACTTAAATCTTCACCGAGAGCATTATGGTGCGTCATGAACGGCTTGGCTGCAGCGCCACCCGCAATATCTGACAAGATCGGTGTTTCAACTTCCATAAAATCGCGCTCGTCTAAAAACGCTTGAATTTCACGAATGATTTTAGAACGCGTCTTAAAAATTGCTCGTGCTTGTTCATTGACAATCAAATCTAAATAACGCTGGCGATAACGCTGTTCGACATTGGTGAGCCCATGATATTTTTCAGGCAACGGTCTTAGAGATTTGGTTAAGATTTGAAAGCTGGTCACATGCAGAGAAATCTCACCTGTTTTGGTACGCATGGGTGTTCCAACAACACCGATAAAATCACCCATGTCTAATAATTTTAGGTTTTCGTAGTCAGCCCCTAAAGACTCTTGCTGAATAAACAACTGGAGTTGGCCACTGCGATCTTGGATCCGATAAAACGCCGCTTTTCCCATGGTACGAACAGCCATGATACGGCCCGCCAGCGCATAAGAATTGGTATTTCCGATCAAATCTTCTCGTGTTTTTTCGGTGTACTTTGCTAAAAAATCAGCAGTAACCATCGTCGGGCAAAAGCTGTTACCATAAGGGTTTTGGCCAAGGTCTCTAAAGTGAGCAGCCTTTTCTTGGCGCTCTTGCATCATACGCTGTTCAGTCATGGTTTGGGCAAGCTATCGCAGGATTTTGCTGGGCGCAATCACTAGGAATATTTTGCTCTTGTTATGGCCTATTTGACTTATGTACTTGCTTCTTATCTTTTTTCTCACGCATGCAGTAAGCGCAGAATTATTGAAACTTGGCGGGCAATCCACTTGGATTTTTCAACAAAGCACAGGTGTTGGCGGCAAGTATTTTAATCCTGACTTAAGTTTTGGCCCCGATGCCAGTTTTGGTTGGTCCGGAACGGTCTCTGTTTTTGCAGAACTCTCACCTTGGAAAGGAGCTCTGTTCAGGCTAGAACCTGAATATGCCAATGGGCATGGAATGCCCAATGCCAGCGGTATCGCCGGTTACCCAAATGGGGAAATTGTTCGCACAGGCGTCATAGGGACCAATCCACCGCCTTATATTGCGAGAGCTTTTTATCAGCAACAAATCGACTCTTTTAGTTTTGCAATTGGTAAATTCGCTGCCAATGATTTTTTCGATGTCAGCACTGTTGCCAGTAATCCCAGACAGCATTTTTTGAACTGGGCCCTGATGGAACAAGGCGCTTGGGACTACGCTGCAGACACCAGAGGCTACACATTTGGGGCTATCTTGGCTTTTGAACATCCTGTTTTTGCGATTAGAGCTGGCGTGGCTTTAATGCCGAAAATAGCCAACGGTCAAGATTTAAACTGGAACATCGGTCAAAGTCGCTCTGAAATGTTAGAAGCAGAGTTCAAATATAAAATCTTAAAACAGCCTGGTTTTATTAAAATTCTTGGTTATTTGAATCACGCCAACATGGGCAATTACAGCCAAGCGATTCAGAATGCTGATATCATTGCAACCAGATCTCCATCGGCACTCAAGTACGGAGGTGGAATTTTGGTTCAGCAGCAATTAACACACGACATAGAAGCTTTCCTGAGAGCAGGTTTAAACGACGGTCAAACAGAAACGTTTGCTTTTACAGAGATTGATCATTCGATTAGTTTTGGTGCTCACACGACGGGTGCTTACTGGAAACGTCCACAAGACAGACTCGCTTTGGCATTTGTTACCAGTGGCCTATCAAACAGCCATGCGGCTTATTTAGCAGCTGGAGGCAAAGGCTTTCAGCTCGGCGATGGGGCTTTAGATTACGGCTGGGAAAGTATTTTGGAAACTTATTATTTAGTTGGCTTTGGTGAGCATATTGCGATTTCAGGTGACCTACAGGCGATTTTTAATCCTGGCATGAACGCTGGACATAGCCCAACAGTCGTATTTGGAATACGACTGCATGGGCAATGAACTCACTCATATTCAGTCTGGCAGGGTTCCGTAGAGTTGGAAGTTCTGAATGTAGCCATTGAAGTACTGGTAGCCGCTCAGGTTTTCCCAATTATTTCCTACCCCAATTTGGTTATAGTGCGTGTAACCATAACCACTTTGAGTAAGATCGCCAGTAACAGATATAGCTCCCATTGACACACCATCAATTGTTAAAGTGACCATACTGCTATTAATCGAACCAGATACAGTCATCTGAGCCGTATGCCATGTATTATCTCCAACGTAAGTAGTGCCTGTCAGTGTTTGTTCATTGCCGTTATAAACCGCAGCAACCGGATATCCAGAGCTATTTACATACAACAACGGAACATAACTACCTGATCCATTATGCTCGATTGAATATTGCTGGTAGCCAAACAAGACCCCGCTTTTTTGCCACGTTCTAAACTTCATTGAAATCGTGAAATTATAATTGCTGTTCACTATCAACGAGTTTGGGATTCCAACATAGCTGTTCGAACCATTAAAGAATAGACCACCATCGAACGCATAGACAATGCCACCAACTCCCCATGCATTATTATTTGTATTTCCCTCTAAGTTAAGGTTCCAATAGCCCTGCGTAAAATCATAGTTAACGATCACCGGTATCTTCTTCAAATTCCCGGGTGAACGGCTGAACGCAAACAGTTAGCCAGTTTTTATCCGCGAAGCGGAGGCATTATTACAGCCCCGCGGCGTTAGCCCGGGGGAAAACGTCGTCCCCCGCCATCCGAGCGCCGAAGGTGCGACAGAGTTCCGCAATATCAGAGGCTTTCGAAGAAAATTGGTCCAGGATCTTGACGCAGCTCGATTCCAGGATCAGAGATAGCTGTATGTCTTCAAAGCCCGTAGATTTTCAGCATGCCATTGAAGCCATCAAGTTGGATGTCTTAACAGCCAATACTGAAGGTTTCAGGCAAGAACTTCCGAAGTTGTTTAATCTATTTGAGGGGATGGCAGCTGAGATTATGGCCTTGAGACTAGAGAATCAAAAGCTAAGAGATGAGAACAACCGCCTCAAAGGTGAACAAGGCAAGCCGAACATTCGACCTCAGACGAAGAATAAAGACATCTCTTCCGAGGTTGAACGCAGAAAAATACACAACAAGCTCAAGAAAGTCAGAAAATCAAAAGCCAAGAAGCACAAAATTAAAATCGACCACCAGAAGCGCTTGAGTATAAACAAGAGAAATTTGCCGGCAGACGCTGTATTCAAGGGCTGGGAGAGTGTCGTAGTCCAAGACCTGAGGATCAATATCGAGTTCTTGAAGGCAACCTACTATTCACCTTCTGAGCGAAAGACCTATCGTGCTGCATTGCCTCTTGGCTATGAAGGTGAATTTGGGCCAGTCGTACATAGCATGGTTATTTCTCTAGCCTCCGATAATAGCGGCATGACCCAGCCAGCGATTGTCTCTTTTCTACAAACCCATGGCATCTTTATTTCAGCAGCCACCGTAGCTCGGATCTTAAGCGATGGCTTGGACCCATTGTTCCATCAGGAAAAAAACGACATCATGCAAGCTGGCAAGGCTGCAAGCCCTTTCATGCACATTGATGACACAACGGCTCGAGTTAATGGCAAAAACAACTACACGCATGTCCTCTGCAACCCCTACTTCTCGGCCTACGTCACTCTCCCCCGCAAAGATCGCATGTCGATCATTGAGGTTTTAAGCCAAGGAGCAGAACTGTTATTCAAGTTTGGCGAGAAGGCCTTTGAGCTGATGGCCTTGATGGGTTTGCCAAAGAAATATCTTGAAGAACTTCAAAAATCACAGACCCATCTGATTCTCAGTCGGCGAGAACTCAATTGTCTGTTAGACCAGATGTTTCCAAATCCAAAGCAGGGCCTAAAGAGCCGGGAGACCATCCTTGAAGCCTGCGCCATCTGTGCCTACCAAGATTCGCCAGAGGCGGTATCTATACTCATCTGTGATGATGCACCTCAGTTCAAGCTCATTGCATCGCTATTAGGCCTGTGTTGGATTCATGAGGGCCGTCACTATAAGAAGTTAACGCCGTTTTTGCCCGCAAGCCAGGCATTGATTGATCAGTTTTTGAGTGATTTCTGGGACTTCTATGAGAAGCTACTGGCCTATAAAGAAGCCTCGTCTTCAATAGCTGCAGACGCCTTGTCTCAAGAGTTCGATGCGTTGTTCCAGAGAACAACAGGCTATGAGCAGCTTGATAAGCGCATAGCCATCACATTCGCCAAAAAAGAAGAACTGCTGTTGGTGCTCAAACACGCCGAGATCCCCTTGCATAATAACAGCGCCGAGTTAGGCGCACGTGCCAAGGCCCGGAGCCGAGATGTTAGCTTCCAAACCAGGAGTCCTGAGGGCACGCAGGCAAAAGATACGCTGATGACCCTGGCGCAAACGGCCAGGAAGTTAGGCGTAAATTTCTTCGACTACATCTACGATCGTGTTGCCAGAAGATACTTAATGCCGTCTTTGGCGAGTCTCATACCTACTTCAAGACTGTGTCCGAATTCTTCTTAAATAGCTCGCTGACAGCGGATATACTATGTCGCGCTTTCGGCGCTTGATGATGGGGTAGGGTAACGTTTTCCCCCGGGCTGACGCCGCGGGGCTGTAATAATGCCTCCGCTT
>JBAXMC010000057.1:0-9476 GCA_037134495.1 Myxococcaceae bacterium | reverse complement strand
CCCCCCGAGTAATTTGGTTACGACGGTTACAACTTGTGGGCCTGGGACAAAATTGGGCAGAACGCTTTTTGTTTCTCGCAATCAATATATCGCGGCTCTATCAGATGCGATTTTAATCATAGAAGGGACTCTTAACTCGGGAACTTTGCATACAGCCCGTTATGCTCAAAAAATAGGGATACCGGTTTGGGCGATTCCGGGTGACCCAGACAACCCACTGGCTTCTGCTGCGAATTTTTTATTACAAAGTCAATCTGCTCGTGCTTTGTTTAATCTAGAAGCATTATTTGAAAGTTTAGGATTGAAGAGAGGGCAGGCAATAGAAGGCGAAGGAGCCTTGTGGCCAACTTTTAAACAGCATGGGGGGCGTGTAACGCTTGACTTATTGTGCGATACTCTTAATGTGCCCGTTTCTCAAATCCAGTCGGACTTGCTTGAACTTGAGTTGATGGGTACGATTCAGAGAGAAGGCGCGGAATTTATATGGCAAAATCACTCGTAATAGTAGAATCACCGGCTAAGGCCAAGACGATACGTAAATATCTAGGCAATACTTATGAAGTTCTAGCTTCTGTCGGTCACATTGTTGATTTGCCCGCCAATAGAATGGGTGTTGATTTAGAAAGCGGCGAGTTTACGCCTGAATACGTGCATATTGAAGGCAAGTCCAAAGTGATCAAAGAGATCCAAAGTGCCGGCAAACATGCAGATGCTGTCTATCTGGCACCCGATCCGGATCGTGAAGGAGAAGCCATTGCTTTTCACTTGGCGAGTTTAATCAAAGAAAAAGGCTCAAAAGCCCCAATCTATCGCGTGAGATTTCATGAAATCACTCAAAAAGCCATTAAAGAAGCCTTCAAACATGCTTCAGAGCTTGATTCGAAGCTATATGATGCTCAACAAGCACGGCGTATTTTAGATCGCGTTGTAGGCTATCAAATTAGTCCAATTTTATGGAAGAAAGTGCGCCGTGGCCTCAGCGCAGGTCGTGTTCAATCTGTAGCCGTTAGATTGGTCGTCGATCGCGAACGCGAAATCTTAGCTTTTAAAACGGACGAATATTGGTCTATTGAAGCCCTGAGTGACTCGGGCAAAAAGCCTCTGTTTACGTCTAAGCTTTTAAAAACAGACAATAAAAAAATAGATTTAACCAACGCTGAACAGGCCAACAAAGTTAAAGCTGAGCTTGAAAGTTCTAAGCCAGTCGTTGATCAAGTTGTTAAAAACAGACGTCAACGAAAACCAGGCCCTCCGTTTATTACGTCGAAGCTTCAACAAGATGCTGCTCGTGCTTTTAGATTTACCACCAAAAAAACCATGATGATTGCTCAGTCACTCTATGAAGGAGTTGATTTGGGCGAAGCAGGTAGCCAGGGTTTAATCACGTATATGCGTACAGATTCTACGCGGGTGAGCGATGATGCTTTGGCGGCTGTGCGTGAATATATTGGCGATACGTTTGGCAAAGATTTCTTGCCTGAAAAACCTAATTTTTACAAAAGTAAAAAAAGTGCACAAGAGGCTCACGAGGCGATTAGACCTACGTCTTTGCAATATCCGCCAGAGTTTGTGAAGCCTTTCCTCAAACTTGAGCAATATAAGCTTTATAAACTTATCTGGGAGCGCTTTGTGGCGTCTCAAATGTCTCCGGCTCAATATGACCAAACTCAGATTGATATCATCGCCGGACGGCATTTGCTTAGAGCCACAGGTTCTATCTTGGTTTTTGATGGCTTTTTGAAAGTCTACCAAGAACAGCTAGACGAAGATGATAAAGAAGCTCAGGGTGAACAAGAAGAAGAAAAAACGCTTTTGCCTGTGGTTGAAAAAGGCGATTTGATTAATTTCAAAAAAATAGACGCTTTGCAGCATTTTACACAGCCGCCGCCAAGATTTACCGAAGCGAGCTTAGTGAAAGAACTTGAAGACAAAGGCATCGGTCGGCCTTCTACTTACGCCAGTATTTTATCGGTAATCCAGGACAAAGAATACACAGAAAAAAGAGAAGGTCGCTTTTACCCAACTGAACTGGGTATGATTGTGACGGACTTGCTGATTGGTTCTTTCCCGAAGATCATGGACATTGCTTTCACGGCAGGTATGGAAGAAAGCTTGGACAAAATCGAAGAAGGTGAAGCGGATTGGAAGAAAGTTCTTCGCGATTTCTATGATCCGTTTAAACTCTCTCTGACCAGTGCCAAAGAATCCATGCAAGATGTCAAGCGCATGGAAGAGGCCACGGATATCACTTGTACCAAGTGCAATACGCATAAGATGGTTGTAAAATGGGGCAAAACAGGAAGTTTCTTAGGTTGCTCTGGCTACCCTGATTGCAAAAACACACAAGGTTTTACGCGCATTGAGGGTAAAATCGTGCCTCAGGTTGCCGAGACCACAGACCAGCTCTGCAAAACCTGCGGAGCCGCTATGGTTGTCAAACGCGGTAAATTCGGGTCGTTTTTAGGTTGCAGTCGCTACCCTGAATGTTCGTTTACGATGCCAATTCCCATGGGTGTCAAATGTCCAAAACCTGATTGTGGGGGTGATGTTGCGACTAAGAGAAGCCAAAAAGGCAAGACTTTCTATGGTTGTACACATTATCCAACGTGTGACTTTGTATCTTGGGATAAGCCGATTAATATGCCATGTCCTATCTGTCAGAACCCGTATCTTGTGGAGAAAAATTTGCGTGCAGGTGTTCAAATTAAGTGTCCAGCTTGCAGCTACCAGAAGACTGACGTAGAATAAAAACAGCCTATGTTTTTAAAATGCATACTGTTTTCAATGTTGCTATTTCAAATGGGCTGTAATTTCGTTCGTCTCAAAGAGCGTTTCATCGAGCGCTCTATTCGTCGAAGTGGACTGGTTTTTAAAAAAACTGAGTTAGGTGCAGACCGTGTCTCATACTGGGAAGGCGGCACAGGTCCTGTGTTGGTTTTGCTGCATGGCTTTGGTGCGGATGCAACTTGGGGATGGAGTGAGCAGATTCCCGTATTATCGAAGCATTTTCATTTGATTGTGCCAGATTTACTGTGGTTTGGTGAATCAAAATCCCAAGATTCAGACTTTTCAGTTGAACACCAAGCGACAGCCATTCGAAACCTCATGAAGCATTTGGGTGTGGAGCAATTTGATGTCGCCGGCATTTCCTATGGAGGGATTGTGGCGCTGATGTTGATAGCTGATGACCCTAAGCAGATTCGTCGAGCTGTGATTGTCTCTTCACCGGGGCCTGTTTATACACAGAAAGATTACGATGCGCTCTTAGAACGTTTTCATGTGGAATCTGCTAGCGAAATCGTCATCCCTAAAACACTTCCAGCTTTAGAACGATTGCTGAATATAGCCTATCGAGATCCGCCTTATGTCCCCAAATTCGCAAAGCCTGATATTATCGATTATTTAAAAGATGGACCTGGCGGAGAACGCGCTGAATTGCTCAAACATCTTGTGAAAGATCTTGAGGGTCTCAAATCTAAGTTAGCTCATACGCCTGATGAGGTTTTGATTATTTGGGGTAGCGATGACCAGATGTTCCCACTCGAAATTGCTGAACGCCTTAAAGCTTATTTGGGTTCTAAGGCTGAGCTGAAAGTCTTAAAGGGTGCCAGACATGCTCCAAACTTAGAAAATGCAGCTGAGTTTAACCAGGTGATGTTGGAATTTTTACAGCAATGATTCATTTAGGGTTAGTAGATTTAGAAGTTCTTTGTGAACTAGATAAAGCTTGCTTCGAGAAATCTTGGACGCGAGAAGCTTTGCTTGAAGAATTAGGTCATCCAGATGCTTTAAATTTAGGCATCTTACCAAAAGCGGCAATCTTGACCCGCCAGATTGCCGGAGAACGCTGGATATTTCGAATCATGACGCATCCTGACTTTAGGCGTCAAGGTTTTGCTGAACAGCTTCTAGCCGCGTTACCTAAAGAGCCTTTGTGGCTTGAAGTGAGTGTTTTAAATACCGGAGCGATTTCGTTTTATGAACGAGAAGGTTTTAAGATAGTGGGTAGACGACCGAACTATTATCCCGAGGAGGCTCTGGTCATGTGTCGATATTAGGGTAAACGCTTTCGCATGCGAAAGTTGTTCGTTCTTTCTGTTCTGATCTTGAATTGTCATGTGTTTGCTCAGAAAGGGGCTTCGTTTCCTTTCTTTACGCAGCATGCAAATTACCAACGCATTATTCAAATCTCTGGTTTTCAGAATGACTGTTTTTTCAATGCCATTAGGCATGGAGGAATCGATATTAACCGGGCTTATTTGCTTAGACGTCTCGAAGAAATGCGAAACGATGAGCGATGGCAGATTGCTGTTTATTTCATGGTCCAACAAGAACTTCTAAGCATGGGAGCTGAAGGAGATGATGCGCCTTTGGTCAATAGGCCATATAATTGGTTTATCGAGCATATCAGAGGCGGTGCACCTATGCCGTTTCATGCTTATCGAGAACAATGGGAAACACAAATCCCCGATGTGGTTGATCTGCTTGCAGAAGAGCTCAATTTTGATTTGCGAATCACCCAAAGAAATGGAACTAATGGCTTGCAAGTCATGAGAGATTTTGCGCGTCCTGAGCAACAGGGTGTTCAACGTGTGACTTTGCAGTATGGGCAGATGGGAGAAATCGGCCATTTTGACCTGGTTGTAGATAGAGAGTTTCCTGGTTTTCTGCATCAGCTTTACCAAATAGATGGACGTTTAGGGGAAGGAAGGCAAGGTGAGATTTTCCGAGCAACTTGTGGAAATAATAAATTTGCTTTGAAAGTGTTGAACATGGAAGACAACCCTCAAGCACCATTGCAAGAGAGGAATATTTTAGCTCTTTTTAATCACCCCCATATTGTGCATTACGGAGAATCTTTTGAACATCCTTCGGAAAATTTTATGGGAATTGTTCAAGAATTAGTCGAAGGAAAAAATTTAAGAGAATTAATAAAAAATTCTTCTCAAAAATTTACAGAGCCTTTGATTTTAGATATTTTTACGCAGGTTGTATTGGCTGTTGAAGAAGTTCACAGGCAAAGAGTTGTTCATGGGGACTTAAAATTAGAAAATATCATGAGAAGATCTGATGGTTGTATTAAGCTTTGTGATTTTGGCTTGGCTTCACATTCAACTGAGATAACACATACTAGTGGGCGCCAACGATTTTGTGGGACGCATTATTATTTAGCACCTGAAATTGTGAGAAGAGAGTCTTACGGGCAAGCAGTTGATATTTGGGCATTGGGTATTGTTTTGCACTTGTTGTCTGAGAAAAAAGAGCCGTTTCAAGGACCTCACACTCCTGTTTTGTATTATCGTATTCTGAACAAAAGTCCTTCTGGATTGACGAACAGAAGCTCTGAGTTTGTTCAACTGAGAGACGTTTTGTTGAACAAGAATCCTGCCTTAAGACCAACCGCTGCACAGATTCTGCAAATGCCGATGATTCAAAAAGCACTTAAAAAAGACGGAACAGATTGACATTTGTTTAATTTAAATACATATACTCAAAATGTCTAAAATAAGAATTATTTCAATGCTTCTTTTGTTGAATTGCAGTGTTCAGGCAAGTGGTTTGCTCGACATGGGAGCATTTCGTGAGTTAGCTCCTTTGAGAGCTGACCTCGATTTTCTAAAACGAAATAAAAACAGACAACAAGGTCTCGATCTAAGAGAGTATTCATACACGACCAAGGATCGATTACCTGAAACAACCAGTTCACTGGATCCCAAAGCTAAATTTGACGCTATGGCTGAAAAAGTAGTTTCTTTATCGAGTTTGGGCTGGCTTAAAAATATGGATGTTATTGGCCATCTCATGTACGTGCTGCGTTTAGCTGGCTGGGATATGCCTGCTCAGTCTTCAACCCAGGCGATTATTATTCCTGTTCGAAGTATTCCGGGCGGTGTTTTTCAAGTGCCTGGTAGTAGTTCTGGTGCTGCTTCGTCTTCCATGCAAGTGGTGGGTACTCTGGAACATGCGAAAGATTTGCTTACATTTTCAAGAGAACCGGAAGGCAGAAAAAAATTCCTGTTCTTTTATCGTTCGTTGCCCAAAAAAGAAAAAGAGTGGCTTTCGACAAAAGATATTTTGCACCATGCTTGTCGATCTCAAGCAGACACTGAAATTCTTAAACTTTTATTGGATGCTGGTTCAGATATCAATGGCATTGCGCAGCCTAGAGGTGTTACACCAGCTCATGTCGCGATTCAGTTTCGAAATTTAGAATTATTGAGATATTTGGCATCTCAGCCTGGTTTTGACCCGAATGCTGTCGATTCAAATGGAGAGTCTTTGTTTGAAGCTTGTTTGAAGTGGGAGAATCTTTGGCTTGAAAGAACTTTAATGAATCTAAAGCTCTTAAAAATTACAGAGGGGCTTTGTTGACTGCTTCTGAATTAGAAACTGTGACTGTAGAACAGATAGGATCAGATTTAGCTCGCTGGTTTGAAAATTTATCTCTTTGGATGAGTATGGGTCAATATGATGCAATCCAAAGTTTGCTTGAAAAATTTCCTAGAATTTTGATTTGCAAATATGAAGAACAGTTTTTCATTCATATTTTGACACAGGATTTTAATATTGAGAGACAAATTTCAAAAAGCAACTCTGAAAAGATGAAGGAAATTTTTGAGGGCATTCTTCGGCACGACAAACTAATCATTAATTTCAAAAACAGTGAGGGGTTGAATGTTTTTGAAGTGGCCATCAGAGAAGATCTTCAAGATTTGATTGAACTGATGCTGAATTATGAAGCTGTCTCAGAAGAGGTGATTCAATATTATCTTGCCTCAAATATGAATTCTAGAAAGAGCAGCGTGAATCGTTTCTTGAGAGAGCTCGACAAGCCAATTGTCCTGATTTATATTTGGCAACGTATGTCGAAAATATCGAAGAGATAAATAGTTTGCTGGGTATACGAGAGGCCGAGCGTTATGGACGCTTCGAAGGACAAACAGCTTTGAGCCTTGCGATTGAGCGCAATAATCCATTGCTTGTTCAAGCTCTGTTCTATGAACCGTCAGGGAAACTTCGAGCTCATGCAAGTCGTTTAAAAAGCATGGTTTGCATTCAGAAAAATGGTGTCGATTATACTGCGCTTGCTTACGCTCAACAACTTGGGAGTCCTAAAATATTGAAAATTTTGTCAGAATCTCAAATAGATTGAGTTGTGTTTTATCGTTTAAAATCGAACCATCCCATTTGCCTAAGATGTATACGCATTATTTCTTCGGCGAACTGTCCCATTTCATGGTCGTGCGCTTCTTCTCTTACTGCGTCAGCATAGTATTGCGCGACTAGCTCTAATGCTGATGGTTCCGCTTCCTCTGCACGAGCAAAAGCTTTTCTTAAATTCCTAAGTTCTTCTGGGTCTTCTATAAAAAGCATAGGCATGTCATCAGACACCTTTTCAGGTGGTTGAGCTAGGGAACTTAAACAAAAGACACACAATATGAAAAATGATTTATTGAACATGCTTAATATGTTCTTTTAAAATCATAAAATGTCAACCCTATCTGGCAAGCAAAGTAGCTAAAATCTCTCCCATGACGGTTACGGCAACCAAAGAAGTGAGGTTGCTGAGGTCATAAGGTGGAGATATCTCAACAATGTCAGCGCCGACAATCTCAAGACTAGATAGAGCTCTAATAAGCTGAAGCGCCTGAAAAGATGTCAGACCTCCGGGGACAGGAGTGCCTGTTCCTGGCGCGAATGCTGGGTCTAAGCAGTCAACATCAAACGAAACATAGACAGGGCCCTTACCAAGATCTTGAATCGCTTGCTTGGCGAAATCTAAGCCTTTCAAATAAACATCATCGCTGCTGATCACTTTGTATCCATAATCAGAAACTGTTTTGAGATCTTGGTCGCTAGAGCAGGGGCCTCTGATGCCAATTTGTAGAACACGATCTTTTTGAAACCAGCCTCGTTCATGTCCTAAACGCATGAAAGTTCCATGGTGAATATCGCAGCCCCAAGCTGCCGGGTAAGCATCTGTGTGAGCATCAAAATGAACGATGCCAATGGGTCCATAATGGTCAACCACAGCTTGAATACTGCCAATGCTGGTAGAATGGTCCCCGCCAATGATCATAGGAAAGCATTTTTTTGCAATTAAGCTACCTATATGTTTTCGGATGCTTTCATGTGTTTGAGCGATATCTTGGGGAAATACTTGTACGTCACCAGCATCGCCGACTTTAAGTTTTTTAAAAATATGTGTGTCAGAGTCAGGATAGTAGCCCCGGCCTAAAGAACTAATGCTTCGTACTTGTTCAGGAGCAAAACGCGCTCCAGGTCTATAAGAAGTTCCACCATCAAAGGGGATGCCTAAGATAGCCACATCTGCATTCTCGAAATCTTGATCTGTGCTTAAAATAGGAAGGCGGAAGAAAGTTTTGATTCCAGAAAAACGGGGGTAAACTTTGCCATCAAGTTGCATGTGGGCCTTTTAACATATTTCGTGTAAAAAACATCATGGCAACTCTTAAGCGGCGCACTTTTGCGATCATTTCTCACCCGGATGCGGGTAAAACAACCCTGACAGAAAAGTTATTGCTTCACGGCGGTGCGATTCATATTGCCGGTGAAGTCAAAGCTCGTGGCAGCAACCGTCATGCACACTCAGATTGGATGGAAATCGAACAAAAGCGAGGGATTTCGATTGCTTCATCTGTGATGACCTTCGAACATGATGGTGTGATTTTTAATCTCTTAGATACTCCCGGTCACCAGGATTTTAGCGAAGATACCTATCGAACTCTCACAGCTGTTGATTCAGCGATTATGGTCTTGGACGCAGCCAAAGGTATTGAAGCTCAAACGCTTAAGCTCTTTGAGGTGTGTAGGCTCAGAGATATACCCATCATAACTTTTATTAACAAAGTAGATCGTGAGACTCGAGACCCATTTGAATTGCTCGAAGAAATCGAAAAAAAACTGGCACTAGATGTCACGCCTCTATCTTGGCCGATTGGGATGGGTCAAGAATTTCAAGGCTGTTATCAAATCAAAGAAAAGAATTTCTTGCCTTTCAAAGAAGATTCTTTGGGTCTTTCTGAAAAACAAAAAGAAGAAATCGAGTACTTGGAGTTAGTCGGTAAGCCGTTTAATCTTGAGAGTTATCGAGAAGGGCATTTAACGCCGATTCTATTTGGAAGTGCGCTCAGAGACTTTGGTGTGACGGAGCTTTTACAGGCACTTCATGATTATGCACCTGAGCCCAGGCCCCAAAAAGCAGACTTGCGCCTTGTTACTTCTGATGAAGATAAAGTCACAGGCTTTGTCTTTAAAATACAGGCTAACATGGACCGTAATCACCGAGATCGAGTGGCTTTCGTGAGAATTTGTTCAGGGAAATTCGAACGGGGCATGAAGCTTAAAGAGACCCGTACAGGTAAGATATTTTCGGTCCAAAATCCGTTTTTCTTTTTGGCCAGAGAGCGTTCTACGGCTGAAGAAGCTTGGCCAGGCGATATTATTGGCATACC
>JBAXMC010000056.1:0-9775 GCA_037134495.1 Myxococcaceae bacterium | reverse complement strand
TCATAGAACTGGGCGCTGAAGTCACCTGGACTTCCTGTAATATCTTCTCAACACAAGATCATGCGGCAGCCGCGATCGCTGCAACAGGCGTTCCTGTCTTTGCTTGGAAAGGCGAAACCGAAGAAGAATACGAGTGGTGCATCGAACAACAACTCAAAGCTTTTAAACACGACAAAGCTCCTAACATGATTTTAGATGATGGCGGAGATCTCACACACATTGTTCAGACCCAATATCCTCAGTGGTTCTCTGGCTCTGACGCAATCAGAGGTATTTCTGAAGAGACAACGACAGGCGTTCGGCGTTTGTATGAGATGTCTCAAAAAAATGCGCTCTTGGCTCCTGCCATGAATGTTAACGACTCAGTCACCAAGTCAAAATTTGATAACTTGTATGGCTGTCGCGAATCGTTTCTTGACGGCATCAAGCGCGCCACAGACGTCATGATGGCCGGCAAGATTGTCGTCGTTTGTGGTTATGGAGATGTAGGCAAGGGCTGCGCACAATCAGCTCGCGGCATGGGCTCCCGCGTTTTGATCACAGAAATCGATCCGATTTGTGCCTTACAAGCCTCTATGGAAGGCTACGAAGTAGTCACCATGGAAACAGCAGCTCCACAAGGTGACTTGTTTGTGACCACCACAGGATGCTGCGATATTATTCGTGGCGAACATATGCAGGTCATGAAAGACCAAGTTATTTTGGCGAACATAGGTCATTTTGATAGCGAAATCGATGTCGCTTGGCTTGAAAACAATAAAGAAATCACATGTGAAAACGTCAAACCTCAGGTTGACCAGTTTATTTTCCCCAATGGCAAAAGGCTGACTTTGCTGGCCAGAGGCCGTTTGGTTAATCTGGGCTGTGCGACAGGACACCCAAGTTTCGTAATGTCAACGTCGTTTACCAATCAAGTGCTCGCTCAAATCGCTCTTTGGAAAAACGAAAATAATCAATTTAAAATTGGCCAAGTGTACACACTGCCTAAAAAGATCGACGAAGAAGTGGCCCGTTTGCATTTAGATCGCCTCGGTGTCAAATTAACGCAGCTAAACACGAAACAAGCCGCTTACTTAGGAGTCTCTGTCGATGGCCCTTATAAACCTGACCTATACCGGTACTAACCAAGAAATCGCAGAGCTAACTCTTAATCGCCCTGAAGTTTTGAATGCGTTAAATATGGCGATGCTGGATGAGTTGACCTCTTCCCTAGCCCCTCTCCAGCAACTTGAGAGGGGAATTCAGGTGTTAATAATAAGAGGGGCCGGTGAAAGAGCTTTTAGTGCCGGAGCAGACCTCAAAGAGCGTGCTGGTATGACTTTGGATCAAACGCGTGATTTTTTAGTAAAAATAAATCATGTTTTTGATCTCATCGCCAATTTGCCTATTCCAACCATCGCTCATATCAATGGCTTTGCCTTTGGAGGAGGCCTAGAACTGGCGTTAGCTTGTGACATGCGTGTGATGGCACCCCATGCACAAACAGGTCTTACAGAATGCGCTTTAGGTATTATCCCGGGTGCTGGCGGCACCAGTAGATTACCCAGCATAATTGGCTATGCCAAAGCCTGCGAATTGATTTTTAGTGCTAAAAGAATCGGAGCTGAAGAAGCTTTAAAAATCGGCCTTGTGAATCAAACAGAAGATTCTGCCTTAGAACTGGCGTCAAAGATCGCTCTTTGCTCACTCACCAGTCTGAAAGCCGCTAAAGAAGCTATGAAAACAGGCGAAGTAGCTAGATGTTACGAGCAAGTCTTAAACTCGCCTGAAAGATTAGAAGCATTGAAAGTGTTTACATCATGAAAACTCTCAGAGATCCCGTCAGCGGTCTTACTCATCTACTAGGCGCTTTGCTTGGGGTGGTCGCTCTCGTTTATCTTCTCATCAAATCTGCTCATCACGGAACAAGCAAACACACAGTCTCTTTTGGGATTTTTGGTGTCAGCGTTATTTTGTTATACACTTCCAGTGCATTCTATCATTTACTTAATGTTTCAGAGCAAGCTCGCGTAATTTTTCGAAAAATTGATCACAGCATGATTTTTGTGTTGATTGCCGGCAGCTATACGCCTTTTTGCTTAATCCCATTGGAAGGCACACAAGGCTGGATCTTGCTGAGTGTTATTTGGGGACTGGTCTTTGTAGGCTTAGGAGTAAAATTATTCTGGCTTCATGCGCCACGCTGGATATCAACCGGCATTTATCTTTTAATGGGCTGGATGGCCGTCTTTGTTTTTGCTCCACTTTCAGAAGCTTTAACACCCTCAGGGTTTTTCTGGCTCATCACCGGTGGCCTTTTTTATACTGTTGGCGCAGTAATTTATGCCATCAAAAGACCCAATCCATTTCCACCTTTATTTGGATTTCATGAAATTTGGCATCTGTTTGTTCTGGCTGGAACGGCTAGCCACTTTGCAAGCGTGAATTCGTTGTTGGTTATCTCGTAAGTCACATCAAGTTTCCCATCATAGCCCAAGCACTGTGTTCGAGTTCAACAAGTGGCTCAAATGCTTCGAAATCTTCGAGTTTTTTCTCTTTGGCAACGTCTGGTTCCATATCTTTTAAAAGCATTTTTTCTATTTCCTGAGCTTTTTGAACATCATGCAAGACCACCAAGTCTTCTGAGTTTAAACTCGCTGCACGATTATCTAAATTGTATGAGCCAATCATACCTAACCGAGAACCATAAGCTGCTGTTTTCTGATGCATGGTTCTCGTACCCGTTCGCTCAAAAAGACGAACACCCGCTTTCAGCAAATCTCGATAACATGAAACAATCCCTGCCTGGTTTACTTGCGGCATATCGGTGCTCTCGATACTGTTAGTCACAATTCGAACATCCACGCCACGCGCAACCGCTAATTTTAAAGCTTCAACATAGGGTTTAAGAGCGCCAATGGGCATAAAATAGGCTGTGGCCTCATAAAGTTTATCGCCAGCTTTTAAACACTTGATTGCTTCTATCTTAAAATTCGTAATCGTATGAGACTGACCTCGTTCTGGGCAACTCTGAACCACTTGCAACTCTACACCGTCTTCGATCTCAAAAACAGGCACAGAGTTTAAGTCTAGAATCTCACCATTCACAGCCTTCCAATTGATCGCAAAGTGACGTAGCGCATCAAAAGCGCCCTCCCCTTCAATAAAAATATCCGTATCTCGCCATGCAGGTCTTTCTTTCCCTGCTACGATTACCGTTTCCAGTAATCCGCCTCTCAAATATTCATTGGCAATGTTCATGCCACCTAGAACAGCTTTTTCCCCATCTGCAATCATATATTTTTCATGCCAACGATGATTAAGGCTCAAAACTCGACTGAGCATCTCAACAATTTCTGATAATTCCAAAGGCTTTTCAGGTTCCATATTGGCTAAACGCTCAATCATCGCTTCTGCTTCAGAGTCATTGCCTAGAATCATTCTGAGAGACTCATGAACTTTTTCTTGTTCTGCTTGAGTCAAACCCAGATTCAAGCTGCCATGAGCAACTTTCGAAAACATATGCAAGGTCGATAAGGTTTGTTTTGGATCTACGAAATCCTTCAAGCTATTGAGGCCTGCCAAAGCACGATGTCCATCGACAATCGATAACAGCTGTCTAAAGCCTTTTACTGCTAGATTGCTATAAAGTTCGAGACAAACTCCGTTGTCGCACAAATATTCATAAACTTTGTTACCTCGAATTAACTCTTTGACAGAATCAAGATTACCGAGACTATCAACAATAACTCTAACTTTCACACCTCTTTTGTGCGCCTCCACCAACGCTTCTGCGATAGCCATACCACTTTCATCGTCTTTAAAAATCAAGCTTTGAACACAAATGGTTTTTTTTGCATTTTTAATTAACTCAAGACGTTTCGGAAACGAAGTTTTACCATCAATCAGCAAAATCGTTCTGTTGTTCTTTCGAATCGGAGTGCCCGTAATCTGCTCGATGTGTTTTCGCCATTCAGGGTTACCCAATTCTCCAACCGGCGGTATTTTAGGATCCATCAAACCTGCGGGGTCCCAAACAAATTGATTCACAGGGTCTAAAAATTCACTCACTCCGGTATTATAAGAATCCAGTGCCAAACGCATGTCCGGAAAAAATCGATATCCCAGCTTACGATAAAAAGCAGGCAGACGATCAGAATCCAAGTGATATTCAACGGTTCCATTCATCAAATCTTGAGCATTAACTTCGATACTTGCTTGACCCATCACAGATCCATGCAAACCTCTCCATATAAATTCAGGGTGTGACAAAACTCCCGAAATTCCTCCACTGACAGATGCTTTCTTGCCCACTAATTCTGCTCGACCTTCTAGGTGAAGATGAGCCCTTTGAAACCGGGCATTCAGAGCTCCAAGTCGAAGAGACTCCTGTTCATCTAAGCGCAGATCCACAAGACCTGCTGTAGAAACTTGAACCGATTGATGGGGTTTAAGTCTTACAGACGCCCTGAAATAATTCGAATCTTGACCGACAAAGCATCCGATTTCAGCACTATTGCCATAATCAACCGAAATTTTTGATTCTCCAATAGAAGCATCCACCGAAGCGGTACCTTCTAATTGAGGTTTTGAACTTTCCAATTGTGAAACTCGCATTTCAGCATTCAAGGCGACATGAGAACCTAAAAAATCAACAGAGCTATGGTATTGTGGATCTGATTTTATTTTGAGTTCGCCTTCTGGCGTTATATTCATATTGAGATGCAGATAGAGCTGAGCATCTTTTTGATTTGTTTTAACTTTTAATCCACTCACAGGAACAGGCAATGTTGGTATTTCGGCATGAATATTTGCTGAACACTTAATCTGACCTAGCAAACCACTAAACTGTTTCATAAGGTCTGGAAGACCTATTTTACTTGTATCAATTTGTTTCTTTTTCAACGTTTCCAATTTCAAATCGACAATTGGAAACATATCTGGTTTAAAAGCATTTTTAATGTCTACGCTGGAGAAGCCTTTTTTAAGTATCCCCTGAAATTGCACTTTCCCTTCTGGGTCAATTTCAATGCCTGAAATTTTAACATCTGCAAACAAATCTTTAAATCCATTAAAACCATCAGCAGGTTCATAAGCACTCGACGGGTTTGTGATCTTGATGGCAGGACTAATTTGAATCGAAGTTCTGGTCATCACCGTCTGATTATTTGGATTTCTCCCCAGTGTTACGGTCAACCAGGCCATAGTGTTGGCTTTCACAACAACGTTTGCTTTTTGGTATTTGCCTGGTAACAAATAAACGCCCTCTCTCAGAGGCACGCTCATGCGCAAGGTTCCCTTTTGAATCATGTTGAGATCAAGCGTGTTGATGTCAAAATCAGGTAATTCAAACGGCAACTCTTTTGTTTCAACGTCTTTTGAAACAGAAGCAGCGACAACAGGCGCAGCAATTGGAACAGCTCGAACAAGTGGCTGAATGCTTGGCATGTAGACTTATTTCTCAGCCAAGCATTATTTGGCGCGCAACTTTGCATTCCGCTATACTTACTCCCATGACTTTTGCTACCCAGTTTCACTCAACAGGTACTCTGAAACCCAAAAATACTGATGAAGTCCAAGATTTCATGCGAACAGCTTTCGCAAACAAGCAACGCATTTATCCCATCAGTGGCGGCAAGAATTGGGGCAACGGTTCTAAAGCGCCATGCGCTCCTGATTGCTTACTTATGGATTTAAGCCTGCTTAATAACATCTCGGATTTTGACGAAGAACTTGGTTATATAACAGTCGGACCAGGCGTAACCCAAATTCAGCTACTTGAATTTTTAAACGAGCGTCACTCCAAACTCATGCCCAGTCTCACAGGAGGTTCCAAACATGCGAGCTTGGTCGGCAATGCTCTTGAACGTGGTGATGGCTTTGGAGCCTACGGAGAACATGCCAAGTATGTTTGCAATTTCGAAGTTGTCTTACCCAATGGTGATTTATTTAGGACCGGCTTTGATCCTAAGTACAAATGCGCGCCTCTCAGTAACGCCAGTCTTGGACCCAGTTTAGACGGCCTCTTTTTTCAATCCAATTTGGGGATTATTACCCAAATGACCCTCTGGCTTGAACCCAGGCCAGATTATTTTCACCAGGTGATTTTTGAAGCGGATTCTCTGAGTGAGTTTTCTCAAAAAATTAATATGGCTCAACAACTACAACTGCGAAGTCTAACGCCTTATGTGTCTATCTGGAACGATATTAAAATTAAGTCGCGTCTGCAAAATGCTCATTTTGAATGCTCAAAATGGGTAGGTTCTCTGAACTTATTTGCCTACGACCCAGATCAAGCCAATAGTCAGATTGCTTGGGCTAAAAAAGCTTTTAAAGACGCTGTTATTTTGAAAAGCGATTTAGATTTTTCAGAAAAAGAAAATCTAGCCATCGCTTATTCTAAAAAATCAGGACCCCTGCCAGAAGACCCAGACTTAGATCGCGACGGATGCGGCCTCATGTGGTGCATGGCACTCTTGCCCTATCGTGGTTTAGATTTTGAGAATGCGATTCCAATAACAGAGTCAATTTGTTCATCTTACGGATTTGAATCAAATTTAGCTTTAATTGCAACGGACCCGAGAACCCTTAAACTTTTATTGGCTCTGATTTATGATCGCCAAGAACCTGGATGGGATCAAAAAGCACAAGCTTGTCATGATGATATTTTAAAAGAACTAGAAGGCGAAGGCTACCCGCCTTACAGACTTGGTCTTCAATCTATGTGGACCGCACCTGAGAACAAGCTGTATCTAGAACTTAAAAATAAGATCGACCCCAATGACATTCTATCCCCGGGACATTACTCGCCACTGCCGAGTCGTTTTTCTTCGCGTTCAAGTTCTTCTTTGTAGGTCACGCTATAACGTGTCCAAGGTCTCAGTTTTAACCGCGCATAACCAATAGGCTCATCAGTACCTTCGCAAAGACCGAAAGTTCCAGTTGGCACTTTTTCAAGTGCCCTCTCTACTTCTCTAAGCAATTTTGCGTCGCGATCCATCAGACGAGTTTCCAAAGAAATTTCTGCGTCTTCAGAAGCAAGATCAGCTTCATCACCAGGTGTTTGCTCAGCGGTTGTGCCACTACGACGCTTCTTCAATTTTTCTTGAAGCTCGACGCGGGTATCATCTAAAATCTGAATTAATTCATTTTGTTGTGCTGTTGTCAGCGATTTTTCTGTCGATTTGGATATAGCCATGTGCTTTCTTTATCCAAAAGCCTGCCGGTAATCAACTAAATCTGTCATTTCTTGATCACTTACTGGCAAGCGGTGGCTAAAGAACGCATGAATTGCCTCTAAAACAGCTTCTTCTTGATCCAGGTGCATGATCTGTTCACGAAAACCTCCCGCATTTTCAAACCCTTTCGAGTACCAAACCAAATGCGTTCTGAAAGATCGAAGCGAATTATGTACAAGATGCTCTTTAAAATGACGCAAAACCAGATCTCGTCTTTCAAGTGCCGTCGGCCTAGGGCCTCCTAGAAGCTCTCTAAAAATCCAAGGATTCCCTAAGGCTCCACGACCAATCATGACAGCTTCACAGCCACTTTCTAGAAGTTTTAACTTTGCATCTTCAACGCTGGCAATATCACCGTTGCCAATGACAGGAATTTTGACCGAGTCTTTGAGGGCCTTGATTAAGCTCCAGTCAGCTTTGCCTGAATATCCCTGAGCACGCGTTCGGCCATGGAGCGCGATCGCGGCACAGCCCGCTTGTTCAAGCTCTTTCCCCATTTCGACACAATTGATACTCTGAGCGTCCCAACCTGTTCTAATTTTGACTGTGATGGGAACTTCCTCACCTACCGCTGAGCGCATGGCTTTAACCAGAGATGCTGCTCGTGTCGTATCGCACAGCAGCGCAGATCCTGATCCGGTTTGAGTCACTTTTTTAACCGGACAACCCATGTTGATATCAATAATTTGAGCACCCATTTTAGCCGCATACACAGCCGCATGAGACATCGCCTGTTCATCACCCCCAAAAAGTTGGAGTGAATACGGAACTTCTTTTTCAGGATCAAAGCGCAAGTATTGCTGTGTTCTAGAGTTTTGGTGAAAAATGCCTTTGGCAGAAATTAACTCCGTGGTCGCAAGACCCGCTCCCATTTCAAAAGCAATGACTCGGAAAGGCATTTCACTCACGCCAGCCATGGGCGCCAAAAAATAAGGTGACTTAATTAGGTGTTTCCCAATATAGAACATGCTGATAGATAAAAAATCTTGTCCGGTTTGTCTAGCGAGGCCCTCTGATGCACCCTGTTTTGCTTCAACTCCCTTTTATCAATCAGCCCATACATTCTTATGGCGCTCTCATTGTTATTGGCTTTTTATTGGCTTTGAACATTGCCAAGTGGTACGCACGAAAATTCGGTCCTTATGAACAAGATGTTATGGATTTCGGTTTTTGGGCCTTAGTAGGCGGCCTGATAGGTGCCAGGTTAGTTTTTATTGCGGTTGAGTGGCAAGACTATTTTGTCAGACAACCTTGGACTCAGATTGGCAATTTAGGCATTAAAATTCCTGCTGTTCTAGCTTTTTGGCAAGGCGGCTTGGTTTATTGGGGCGGTTTTTTGGGTGGATTTGTCGCCTGCCTGATTTTTACGCGTGTTCGAAAACTTCCTAGGTTACTATTTTTTGACATCATGGTCATTGGCGTGCCTCTGGCTCAGGTTTTTGGGCGTTTGGGTTGTATCTCTGCAGGTTGCTGCTATGGCAGAGCTTTAGACTCAGAAACTTCTGTGGGTCTAAGATTTCCGCCGGGCTCAGCCGCTTTTGACACGTTGATCAACAAAGCCCCTTTAGAAATGCGCACTTACATGGTTGAGCATGCGCACACATGGCCCCTGTTCCCGTCTCAATTAGTTGAATCTTTTGGGGCACTGATTATTTTTATGATTTTGGTTTTTTTTGCTTCCAGAAAGCGCTTCCATGGTCAGCTCTTACTCATGTACGCTGTTTTGTACTCAGTGATGCGTTCTTGTTTAGAGCTCCTCAGAGGCGACACAGAGCGCGGCTATGTAATTGATGGAATCTTGTCGACCAGTCAGTTTATTTCGTTATGCGTTGTCTTGGTTGCTTTAGTTACCGGTTTTGTGCTGTACTCTTCGCATGACCGAAAACAAGCATAAAGTAGGTGTTGTTGCAGCCACACTGATGGTGGCTGGAAATATTATGGGCTCGGGAGTTTTCATGCTTCCAGCAGACTTAGCAGCTACGGGCGGCATCGCTATTTATGGCTGGATTGTTACGATTATTGGAGCCATTTGCTTATCTCTTGTGTATGCCAAAATGTCATCGGTTGATGAAAGTGCCGGCGGCTCTTACGCTTATGCCCGAAAAGCATTCGGGCCTTTTATCGGTTATCAAACCAACTTGTTTTACTGGTTAGGAAACTGGATTGGCAACGTCGCTCTGACAGTTGTTGGAGTCGGCTATCTCAGTTTTTTCTTTCCCTTACTCAAACACCCCCTCGCTTCTGGCATCGCCTGCATCGGCATGATTTGGTTGTTTACTTATATTAATATTTTAGGACCAAAAGTCACGGCCAGAGTCCAATCTGTCACAACCATCATGGCCCTTGCTGCAATCATAAGCGTCGCTATTTTCGGTTGGTTTCGTTTTAACCCAAGCATTTATATGGACTCTTGGAACGTGAAGCACTTAGATGATTTTTCTGCGATTCAGTCTGTTTTGAACGTCACGCTCTGGTCTTTTATTGGAGTTGAAACAGCTTCTGTCGCTGCCAGCGTAGTAGACAATCCTAAAAAGAACGTACCCATTGCCACAGTCGGC
>JBAXMC010000055.1:0-9879 GCA_037134495.1 Myxococcaceae bacterium | reverse complement strand
CAAACAGTAGATATCTACACGAACCAATATGGCGGTCCTGGGCGAGCACTCTATTATCGGATTCCAATTTTACGCCCTCTTGTTCCCATTTCCACAGGGTGGAGAGGGGTTAGGGGTGAGGTCAATTGGGCAAGCTCGATTCAAGCGCCGCTGGGTGCAAACTCGCCCGAGATCTTAGCTGATATTCAAAAAGGCGTTTTTACTTCTGCTGTAGGAACCAAACTCACACTCTCCAATTGGGCTACGCCCGATATGGTCCGTTATGCTGAACTGCTCAAAGCAGTCATGCCTAAATCTTGCAAACATCTTTATTTTACTTCAGGCAGAGACGAAATCGTCGATAAAGGCCTGCGTTGTTTAAGAGTTACAAGACCTGAAGCTCAAGTTGTTATTGGCCTCAAAAATCAATATGTTGGCCACACAACAGCTGCTGCTCGGAGTTTGACAGATCCAAGTGCTTTTACTGCACCCTTTGGGTGGTTCGATTGGCCGTTAGTAAACAGCATTGAAGAAATCGAAGCTGAGATCCAAAAACATTCGGCAGATAAGATATTTGCCATTGTTGTTGAATTGGTCGGAGAGAAAACAGGTCACGTAATTGCTCCTGATTTTCTAGAAAAACTTGAGATGATTCGCTCCAAAACAAATATTCCATTGGTTTTCGTTGAAACAGCCTCCGGGCTGGGTCGAAATGGCGAAAGCCTCTTCATGAGCGACACACTATCTGTACAACCCAACATGGTTTGGTGGTACTCAGGCGCTCAACTGGGCCATATTTTTGTTGATGATACACACTATGCCTCAAAACCACTGACCCTGATTTCTACTTGGGACGGCGATGAAATATCCATGCGCCGAAATTATAGGCATATTTTGGTTGCACGCGAAGCTCTGAAGCAAAAAACAGCTTTGTATTTTGATAATGAGTGCAAAAAGTTGGGCTCTACAGGTAAAGGGTTCTGGCAGGCTTTTGAGATACAACACCCTGAAAGGCTCGCTGATGCGGGATTATTGGCAAGCAAGGGCTTTGATAACAAAGTCATTCTAAATCCACCTATTCATTCAACGCGAGAAGAGATAGATGCAGGTCTGGTCATATTAAGAAGGTGTTTGTTAGATGCTGAGTCCTGAAGTTGAAGATATTATCCAAGATTCATTCCGAGAGGCCCATGAACGAGGCCATGAGTTGGCAACGGTTGAGCATTTGGCTTTTGCGCTTCTCGAAGATCTCGACATTAAGCATTTGTTGATCACCTGCGGGGTCAACATAGAACAACTCAAAGCTCAGCTTTCTGGATATCTAGAAACCGAAGTTGAAAAAATCGTTTTCGATGAAAATCGTGTCAAGATAGAAGCGAGCCTCGGCTTTCAACGCGTCATTGAACGAGCAACGATTCAAGCTCGTTCAGCAAGTCGCGGAGAAGTTTGGCCTTCTCATCTCTTGGTCTCTATTTTTGAAGAAAAAGAATCGCCGGCACTATATTACCTCAGCAAAGCGGGTTTAAACCGCTTAGAACTTGTCTCAAACATCAGCGAAGAGATGAACATGTTGGATGATGAGGACGAAGATTCTCTTGAAGGTAACCCCTTAGACGTCTTTGCTGTTAATCTCACTGAAAAAGCTCGTAATAAAGAACTTGATATTTTAGTCGGCCGCGAAGAAGAACTCACACGAATTATTCATATTTTGCTCAGACGTCGTAAAAACAACCCTCTGCTCGTCGGAGAAGCGGGCGTTGGTAAGACAGCTCTCGCAGAAGGTCTCGCTCAACGTATTGCCGATGGCAAAGTTCCAGAAGCTCTTAAAGACAGCTCAGTCTATGCTCTGGATATAGGCTTATTGCTTGCAGGAACGCGTTATCGAGGTGATTTTGAAAATCGCTTTAAAGCCGTCATGCGCGCTCTTGAAGACGAACCTGGTTCTATTTTGGTCATTGATGAGATTCATACGATGATTGGTGCCGGTTCCAGCTCAGGCGGCGGTCCTGATGCTTCTAATATGCTGAAGCCTATTTTGTCAGGTGGCTATATTCGTTGCATTGGAACGACTACCTATAAAGAATATCGGGGTCATTTTGAAAAAGACCGAGCTTTAGTCAGGCGTTTTCAGAAAGTTGATATCGAAGAACCTAATGAAAAAGATTGTCTCGCTATTTTGCAGGGCCTCAAAAGCAAATACGAAGAATTTCATCAAGTCAAAATCAGCCAGAAGGCTCTACAAGCAGCGGTCTCTCTTTCTGTTAGATATTTACAAGACAAAAAACTGCCAGATAAAGCCATAGACTTAATCGATGAAGCAGCAGCAGGTTTGAAACTAAAAGGGAAAAAGAACGCAACGGTTTCTGAACAAGACATTGAAGAAACTGTGGCTCGTATCGCTCAAATCCCAGCAAAACAAATCAGCAGAGATGACAAAACTGTTTTACTCGATCTTGAAGACCAATTGGCTCAGGTTGTTTTTGGACAAAACAAAGCCATTGCTGAAGTGGCCTCGGCTATTAAACTTTCACGCGCTGGTTTACGTGAGCCCGAAAAACCCATGGGTTCTTTCTTGTTTATGGGACCCAGCGGTGTTGGAAAAACAGAAATCGCTAAGCAATTGGCCAAAGCATTGGGAATCTCGTTTGTACGCTTTGACATGAGCGAATACATGGAACGTCATGCAGTTAGCCGTTTAATCGGTGCGCCGCCAGGTTATGTCGGTTTTGATCAAGGTGGCTTACTCACGGATGCTATTCATAAGACGCCTCATGCTGTTTTGTTGTTAGACGAAATAGAAAAAGCGCACCCCGATGTCTTTAATATGCTTTTGCAGGTTATGGATTACGGTAAATTAACCGACAATAATGGCAGAGCCACTGACTTTAGGCATGTGATTTTGATCATGACCAGCAATATAGGTGCACAAGAGCTGGCAGCCGCACGTATTGGTTTTGGCGACAGTGCTAACTGGGGCGCAGACGAGAAAGCCTTTAAAAAGCTATTTTCACCTGAATTCAGAAATCGTTTAGATGCCAAAATTTCTTTTGAAACTCTAAAACCTGAAGCCATGTCTCGTATTGTCGATAAGTTTTTGAAACAACTCAGCGACCAATTAGAAGAGCAAAATCTCAAGCTAGATATTTCAGAAGCAGCTAAAAATTATTTAAGCACCAAAGGCTATGACCCAGCACTCGGAGCACGGCCTCTGGCTCGATTGATTCAAAATGAGATCAAAAAGCCCTTGTCTGAAATTATTCTGAAACTCGAAGCAAAAACAATGAAAACAATTTCGATTAATCTGGAACACAACAAGCTTGAAATCTCGTGAAGTCTAAAAAACGCTTAGATATTGTTTTGGTTGAACGGGGGCTCGAAACTTCTAGGGCTCGAGCCCAAGCTCGAATTTTGGCTGGCGATGTCGTTGTTGGTGAGCACAGGGTAGACAAAGCTGGGCATTTAGTTAGCGAGTCCGACTTAATCAGACTCAAAGATAACTCGCTTCCCTATGTTTCAAGAGGCGGCCTCAAACTTGAAGCAGCGCTTAAAGCTTGGCCCACACAAATCAAAGATGCCATTTGTATCGATATTGGGGCTTCCACAGGTGGCTTTACAGATGTCTTGTTGCAAGCAGGCGCGAAAACAGTCTACGCAGTCGATGTCGGAACAAACCAGCTTGCTTACTCGTTACGCATGGACCCTAGAGTTCAAGTATTTGAAAAAACCCATATTTTGAAAGTCCCAGAAGGCACTTTCCTCCCGAAACCCAGTATTGCCGTGATAGACGTCAGTTTTATTTCTCTCGAAAAAGTCTTGCCTGCTGTTTTAACACATTTGGCAGAGCCAGCACTTATTTATGCTTTGATTAAGCCACAATTTGAAGTTGGACCCAATCTGATAGAAAAAGGCGGCATTGTTAAAAATCAATCAGCCCGTGAAGCTGCTAGAGATAAAATTTTAACGATTGCCAAGAACTTAGGACTTCAAATTATAGGTCATCAAGAAAGCCCTGTCACGGGCGCAGACGGCAATGTTGAGTATTTAGCCTGTTTTCACAAGACATAGCCAGCCATGTATTCTCCATGAGCATAGCTGTTGTCATGGGGCCAACTCCCTTGGGGACTGGAGTGATTGCCTGAGCGACTTCTATGACGCCTTCTGTGTCTACGTCTCCGATAAGCTTACCGGTAGGCAGCCTATTAATCCCAACGTCTAAAATTACAGCACCAGGTTTGACAAAATCGGCTTTGATTAAGTGAGGAGACCCTGCTGCGACAACCAAGAGATCTGCTTGTCTTGTAAAACTCTTCAAATCACGTGTCTGTTTATGACAAACTGTCACAGTTGCCTCAGAGTTCATGAGTAACTGCGCCATGGGTTTACCCACAATATTGCTACGGCCCACCACAACAGCATTCACGCCCGCAAGATTAAGACCTGAAATTTCAATCAAACGCATGCAGCCTTTTGGGGTGCAGGGGATAAACCGAGGCTTCCCAATAGAAAGCAAGCCAATGTTTTCGGGATGAAACCCATCGACATCTTTGAGCGGACTTATTGTACGAATAACTTTTTCTGTAGAAATATGGGCAGGCAAGGGAAGTTGAACCAAAATGCCATCTATTTGAGGGTCTTGATTCATTTTATTAATCAGCTCTAAGAGTTCTTGCTCCGAAGTTTGCTCGCTTAAAGCATGATGAACACTGTGAATGCCGATCTCTGCCGCGCACTTGATCTTATTACGAACATAGATTTGAGAAGCAGGATCTTGGCCAACTTGAATCGCACATAAACCTGGAACACGCGGCGCTAAACGAATTTCTTCTTTCAGGCGGTCTAAAATCTGCCTGGCCAGCCATTGCCCATCTAAAATTTTTGCAGTCATGAGCAATTGTTTAGCACAAAGGAAGCTTTTAGTTCAGTCCGAGGTTTTTTCTCTGGATCCATAATTAGGACAATACGAATGAATCCAAACCATTCTCGGGCAAGTAGCGATGTCCTCATAATGCCTCCTGCCCATTCATAACACCTGCACCCAGAAAAGAGAAATTTCTGGGCCGAAGATCTATTTACAGGTTGGAAAGCTGCTGATAGCTAACTCCACTCTCATGAGATTTTACCCTTTTTTGCTTCTGCTTGCAGTTTCATGCGCGACAGTCCAGGTCCAAAAACCGGTTCCTGTTTCTGAAATTCATGAAATTTCCACGATGTCCGAAATTGAGAAATGGATCATTCCTGATACATTGCTGTTATTTGATTTAGATAATACGATTTTTGAGTCAACAGATATTATCAGCCATGCGAATTGGTATAACGACATGAGCAAAAAGTATCCCAATAAAATTACTGAAATCCTAAAACGCAACTGGGCGGCCACTCAGAAATCAGACGTAAAACTGATTGAAAAATCAACACCTGAGCTCATCAAAAAACTCCAGGATCAAGGCGTTCGAATAATGGCTTTCACATCTAGAAACATGGTTCTTCTTGATGCAACGTTAAGACAAATAAAATCCGTTGGAATCGACTTTTCAAGAACAAGCCCCTACGAAGATTCCATCCATTTTCACGACGGTATTTTATTTGCAGACAATGGTTATCCAAAAGGCGAAGCTCTGAGGGCTTATCTCAAAGACATCGATTTTAATCCAAAACGCATTATCTTGGTTGACGATTTGAAAAAAAATCTGGAAAGCGTTTGTAAAGCTACAAGAGCCATTGGTTTATACTACCCACTCGTCGACAAAAAACGTCCTCAAGAGTGGGATGAAAAAGAAGCAGAACGTCGTTGGTTATCTGAATAAAAGCATGTTAAATAATAAACATGCCTAATTCGCGTGTTACGCTTGCTGTTTTTCTGATTCTGCTGCTCTTCACCCTTTATCTGGTTGTAGAGCTGTTTTGGATCTTCGTAACACCTATCGTATTAGGCCTGGTGCTTGTTTCCATATTTTATCCGCTCTATGCGCGCATATTGCCTCTCTGTCGAAACAGAAAATACATTGCTGCTAGTCTCATCCTTCTGGTCATTATCTTATGTGTGAGCTTGCCATTTAGTTTCTTTGTCAGTCAGCTTTCTATGCAAGCTTTCGAGTTCTATCAAAGTAAAAATGTCAGCAATTTATTGGGCGAACCCATTTCAGCTTTCTCGAGTCAACACCCTCTTATTGCTCAGATTCATGGTTTAGCCGCACGATTTGGTCTGGATATCTCAGCCGAAAAAATTGTCGAAAGCGCGACTCAATTGGTGAGCTCTTTCGGACTAATGCTCTATGACCGACTGAGCGAATTAGCCAGCAATGCTCTCCTTATCGCATTTAATTTCGTTATCACGATGCTGTTTGTATTTACGTTTTTGGTCAGTGGCGGTGAGCTCAAGAAATACATCATGGAGCTCTCACCTTTACCAGAAGAAGAAAAAGAGCATTTGGTACGCCAATTCAGTGAAATCAGCAAAGCTGTATTCGTCAGCAATGGTTTTGTGGGCCTTTTAGAGGGCATTTTGGGTGGCCTTGGATTCTACGTATTTGGATTAGGTCCGGCTTTCTTTTGGGGCGTTGTGATCGGTCTTTCCGCATTTTTACCCGTAGTCGGTTCTTGGATAGTGATCTTACCAGCTACGCTTATTTTAGCGAGCGATGGTCACAGTACCTTGGCTTGGATTTATTTTATTTATAACGCTCTCTATTTGGGCATCTGCGAACTCATGATTAAGCCTCGACTGATAGGAGGGAAAAGTCGAGTGCATATTGTCTTGGTGCTATTATCCGTTTTAGGTGGTGTACACCTGTTTGGCGTTTTGGGTATTTTTTACGGCCCATTGGTAGTTACCATGTTCTTGACTCTGATCGAGATTTACAAAGAACACTATCGGCAGCATTTAGTTCCTTAAAGCTCTTCAAGAATTTTCAAAGATGCTTTCTGGCCTTCAACACTGATTTCTCCGATAACACCGACAGGGACTGGCCAATTGGGTGCTTCATGGCCCATCTTAAATCCTGTAAAACAAGGAATTTTAAAAGCTTCACAACGTTCTTTAAAAACTTCCAACGAACCAGTTCCACATTCTGTCAGATGCCCAACAATAATTGCTTTGACATTTTTTAGAATACCAGCGGCATATAAATGGGTCAGCATGCGATCGATTTGATAATCTTCTTCCGCGATTTCTTCCAAGATTAAAATGCAGTCTGTAAAATCTGGCATTGAAGATGTGCCGATTAACTCTGTAAGCATGCAAAGATTGACGGGTATCAAGATTCCTGTAAATGCATTCGAACTCCAAGCATCAAACTCGGGATATCTAACTTGGACAGCCTGGCCTTTTAAGATTAAATCCAGCGCCTCTAAAACTTCAGCTGGTTCCTGCGATAACCTGGCAATCGTAGGGGCATGTAAGCTCTTGTGTTTGAAATTTGCCCACAAATGCAGCATCAGAGCCGTTGTGTCGGAGAACCCAAGCAGCAAAGGCGTTGGTGACTGACATGAAAAATCAAATAATAGACGGGTAATCCCATAGCCACCCCGAACAGCCCAAATCAAATCGGCCTTAGAACAAAAAGCCTCTTGAAGCTCTTCTAAGCGCTCCGAATCTGAACCGTTTAGATAGCTCTGTAATACCGTTCTTAAAACTGGCTCACGTATGAGTTCATAGCCTCTTGATTCAAGAATTTTTTTGCCTGCTTCATAGGCATCTGTTTTAAATGGACTTGATATGGCTAGCGGAAGAATTTTCATAGCTCAAGAGATATAGCATAGGATGCTTAAGACACTTGAGAAATTTATAGATGCTCTCTGGCCAACCAAGTGCTTGAATTGTGAAGCTGTCTCAGGATTGCGAATTTTTTGTCGCTACTGTGAGCCCTCTATTAAAACAGCAGATACTGATGCTGCTTTTTTATTCACCGGCCCTATCCGAAATGTAATTCACAAAGCTAAATTTTCCCCTGATGAAAGCAAAGCCCGACAGCTTATGCGTTATCTTCCTTGTTTGGAAAAAAACGAATTCGACGGTATCGTCTTCGTGCCTATTCACTGGCGCAGGCGCTTAACACGCGGCTTTGATCTATCAGCTCTGTTCGCACAAACGCTTAGCAAACAGCTTAAAATTCCTGTGTTTGATTGGCTTAAAAATACCCGGTTTGATAAGCCGCTTACGCTCAGTATTTCGAAAGCAGAACGCGTGGCCTTAACCCGAGGTCGCTATGAATTGCGTAAAAATTCAACAACGCCCAAAAATATTTTATTAGTTGACGATGTCATGACCACCGGGGCAACTCTAGAAGCCGCGAAGAGTGTATTAGTTTCAGCGGGTCATCAGGTGACTTGTTTTTCTTTGGCTAAAACACCACTTGGCAGCAAACTGAAATCAATATGACGCCGTGCAATATTCACGCCGTCCACTTTGATTTTCACAGGGTCACCGATTTTGGCCATCGCCAATTGGTTGCCTTTTAGCGTTGAAATATGAATCAAGCCTTCAACATGGTGCAGTTTCAGCCTTGCAAACAAACCAAATTCGGTCTTGCCTGTAATCACAGCTTCGTGTTCTTCGCCGATTTTATCTTGCATAAACCAAGCTGCATGCAATGCATGAATCTGGCGCTCCAAGTCTGTTGCTTTGCGTTCTTGAGCACTGCAGTGGTCCGCTATTTCTTGCAAATTTGGGTTGTGAACTTTCTTTGTAAAGCTTTGTCTTAAAATTCGATGCGCCATCAAATCTGGGTAACGCCGAATCGGTGATGTAAAATGCAAATAGCTTTTCGAAGCTAAGCCATAATGGCCCAGGTTATTGGAGCTATACCGAGCCTGCATCATCGATCTAAGCAAGGCGGTTTCGAGTGTTGCTTTGGCCGGATGGCCTTTAAAGCTCTCAAGTAATTTAGCTAATACAGCCGGGCTTTCATGTGCTTTTTCGAGTTGCTTATAGTGTCCCGGTGTCAACGCACCAATAGCCTGCGCCATTGCTGCAAAAGCCTTGAGCTTCTCAGAATTCGGCGGTTCATGAATCCTAAAAATAGTCGGGAAACCTTTTTCTTCGAGATGAGTAGCTACAGCTTCGTTGGCTGCAATCATCAAGTCTTCGATTAATCGGTTAGATTCTTGCCTGGCGGCGGGGTTAATACCCACAGGCTCACCGGTTTCATCAAGTGCTACAACACTCTCTACAGCATCAAAATCAATAGAGCCCCGATTCATGCGCGCACTGCGCAGCGCCAGGGAAGCTTTCTGCAAAACCTGAATACTCTCAACGACTGCTTTGGGAATTTTAGCATGAGACTTGAAGTCAGAATCGATCATCTTTTGGACTTGAGTGTAGGTCAGCCGTGCTTGGCTTTTCATCACTCCTTCGCCTACTTCAACCGATTTGATCGTTCCAGAAGGCCCAATAATTATTTCGACAGTCATGCACAATCTTGGAACTTTAGGCTTGAGAGAACAGAGACCGTTAGACAGTGCTTCTGGAATCATGGGGATGCACTTGCCCGGATAATAAATACTCGTTGAGCGTTTATAAGCGTCTATATCAATCGGTGAACGCTCAGGAACATAGTGGCTGACATCGGCAATAGCTACTAAAACACCATAATTTTTGCCATCTTTGTAACCATAGACAGCATCGTCAAAGTCTTTGGCGGTTTCTCCGTCGATCGTACACAAAGCGAGTTTTTTAAGATCTCGGCGATCTTTTTGATCTTTAGGTGTCGGATCTTCTCCAAATTGTTTGGCAGCTCGCAAAGCTTTGTTCGAAAATTGGGTTTCAACGCCCGCATTTCTGATCAAAGCGTCTATTTCGCCTTGTAGGTCAGATTCCTGGGCCGCAACTTTTGAAGCACGTTTCAAAACTTTAATGATCTCTGCAATCGGCCCTTTAGGGCTTTTTGACACATGAGCTAAAAC
>JBAXMC010000054.1:0-10128 GCA_037134495.1 Myxococcaceae bacterium | reverse complement strand
CCTGCATAGACCAATGCTGTTGGGTGTTTTGGATCTCGTTGATCGGCTTTAAGGGCTGCATCAAGGCCCATCGTTGCGATTTCGACAGCACGTTCTTTTGATTCGATGCCACCTGAACGAAGCCATTCCCAGCAGAGGATGGCTTTGCCCGCTGAAATCTGAATGTCATTGGGCAGTAGCGCGAGTCTTTTTTCGTAAGTTTCAAGTGCCGCTTGATAGCTCCCGCGACGAACTTCGATCTGACCCAGTACGCGCCAAGCTTCAGGGTCATTAGGATTACGGTTTACATACTCGTGATAATAGAGCGCAGCTTCTTGGAGGCGATCTGCTTGCGTCCAAGTGTCCACCAAGAGAGCCGAAAGCTCTTTGTCTTCAGGGTACTCTTTTACCAGGCGAAACAAATATTTGATCGCTTCGTTGTTATGGAGTTTTGTTTCTTCGATGCTTTTGGTCTCACGAGCTGCGCTAAGATGCGCAAAACCTAAATTCTTCTGGATAATAAAATCATCCGGTGAATTCTTAAGAGCCGCTTCGTAATGAGCAATGGCCCCGGAAAAATCTTTTTTCTGATAAGCTTGGTAACCGTCATTAGCCTGAACCCGGGCCTCGATGCGACCGCAGCTGCTCAGGAGAAAAAGTGAAATAACGCCCAGAATAACCTGCATTGCTAGGTGTTAGCGCAATCATTGCCAGATTGGATATCCGTCAGTTGACCGACTAACGATTTTCTCGCACATGCCACAATTTCAAAATATAAATCGTATTGTTTTTAACTTCGTAACGAAGTTCATAACGACTAACAATCAATTTCCTGACTTCACGAGGAGAAAATTCTGGCAAATTCTCACCAATTCTCGGATTGTTTATTAACTTTTCAGGAGCGGTTGCTAACATGTTTAAGATTTGAATAGCTGCTTGAGAATTGATAGGCGCCAAAAAATCATAGAATCTTTGCAAGTCGGAGTAGGCTTGGGTAGTCCACTCAATTTGATGCATTGATCTTCTCTAACCATTGTTTGACTTCAGAATGTGGAACCGTTTTTCCTTGATCAACTTCTTTCATAGATTCTAAAGTCAGTTGATACCGTTCCTGTTCTTCAGTTACCCAGGCAGAAAGAGCCTGCTTAAGAATCCAGCCTCTCGAGCGCTCAATACGCTGCGCAAATTGGTCAACTTGCTCGGATAATGCCAAAGGCACATGAGCAGTAAGAACTTTTGTTTCCATCATTTTTAATCATAGTTAATCAAACTGATTTTGTCAACGGTTTGACGTTTTCAGCCAAACATGAGTTATGTAAAAAACGTGTATATTCAGCCCTTCTCACTTAAACTCATTAAGCCACTTAACCTCAGGCGACGTGTTTTAAATTCGTCAGATTCGATGATTTATGAAGGCCAATTTATTCGTATTTCAGAGGGCTATGGTGAATTAATAAAGTCACAGAGACTGGCTGAAGAGTTAGCTGGCTTGCACTTAAGCATAATTGAAAATCACTTCAGATTTGAACCCATCCACGAACAAATACCCCTCGCGGGCATGATTGAATCGGTTGATATTTCCGAAGCTCAATATTTAGTCTCACAGGGTTTTAAAACGCTTAAATTCAAAGTTGGGAAAGACTGGGCGCTCGAGGCTGAAAATTTGCAAGAAGTTCGTTATCAAATAGGCCCTGAAATAGACATACGCCTTGATGCCAATCGAGCTTTTAATCTCGAAGACGCTGTTTTATTTGGAAAACGCATCGAAAATCTTCGAATCGCTTATTTTGAAGAGCCGCTCCAGAATATTTTAGAGATACCCGAATTTGTCCAAGCAACCCGGATTCCTGTCGCGCTGGACGAGAGCTTATTAGAAGAAAATATCCCAGAACTTGAAGGCATAAGTACCTATGCGCTTAAGCCTTTCTTAATGCCTGATCTACAAAGCATATTTGCATGTATCGAGTTGGCACAAAAACGTGAGATAGACATCGCGATCTGTTCGGCGTTTGAAAGCCCATATAGTTTGAACTGGCTTGTGTTATTGGCAGCGATGATTCCAGGCAAACTTCTTCCAGCTGGATTATCAACCTATCGATGGTTCGAGGGAGAGCCATTGAGAGCGACTTTCTCAGCAAGAGAAGCTTATGCCATGCTACAGAGAAAATCCTAGTGCTTGTGCAGCTTTCTGCTGTTGTATGTCAGCCGTTAAGAATTGAAGTTCAGAAGCTTTTGGATCTAAATAGAGTGCGCAAGCTAAATGAAAAGCATCTGCTCCTCGAACGTAAGCTTTTGAGAAGATGACTCCAAGCTCTTTTGAAATGGAACGGTCAGGGATAACTAAAGAAATCTGTTTTAGATAATCAACCCCAGCGCTGAGATTAATTTTTTCTCTAAGAATTACCGACAAAAATTCGGCTTCTATCAGGACAGAGCTGACAACCTCATCGGCTTCTTTTAATAATCGAGAGAATCGGTTGTTACTATCGGAATCTTCAAAAAAAAGAGAAACGAGAACTGAAGTATCAACGTAGACAACATTCATTATTCACGTTCCTTCAAAAAGCGCTCAAGCGCACCTTTTGCTTGCTTTTGAGGTGAGAAGTCTTTCTTGGCGATATTTGTTTTGAGGATTTGCCCAGAACTGCATAACCAATCCCAGTGTTCCTGTAAGTTGTCTGGTTTTTTAAAAGGCAATATCCGAGCGATCGAGTGCCCTCTTTCGTTAACGATCACCTCTTTTCCTGCTTTGACCATTCTTAAAATTTCGCTGAAACGAGCTTTGGTTTCATATATGGAGTAGGCATGTGACATGACATAAGCCTATCTGACTTGGTCAGACCAGTCAAGTTATGACAGACCAGGTCTGTTCACTTTCAAAAGATTTTTCACCAGATTGATGTCCTGTGACCTGAATAACCACAAACTCTTCCGAAAGATCTTTGATCCGCGTTTCGATCGAAATAGCCTGCTCAAGCACCGGGTTTTTAAAGACCGTGACAGACTCCTGAACCGATAAAAGCTGTCCAGAATTTAATTTGAGAGCCTTCAAAACACTTTCGAAATCACCCAGCAGAGCAAGACTTGAAGGGTTCTCATGCAAAACTCGATCGAAGGTTCTGGTAACGGTCCCGATTAATTCGTTGAGGTTGGGCATAAATTCACTCTAGCACGAGTTCAAATTAAGCTTTGAATATTTATTTCGTAAACATGATTGCCTCCTATATTTTCGGGGGAATTATTTTTCTAAGGCTCGCTCATATAGACGGCCGAAAACTTAAAGAAACTCTGTGTGTATTATCGGCAATCTTGCTTGCAGCCTTGATTGGCTCAAAATTTGCACACGTTTTATTTGAAGCAAAAGGGCACTTGCTAACAGACGGCCGAATCGCTGGAAATTTTTTTGAATTGCTCCAGAACGATCCTTGGCATGGGTTTAGATTTAATGATCCCGGCTATGTCTTTTTGGGAGGCCTAGCTGCATGTGTACTACTAAGTTTGATCTGGCCTAAACTAAGTACTTACGCAGATTATGCTGTTCCAGGCCTATGCCTGGGTATTTTTTTAGGGCGTTTGGGTTGTTTTTGGACCGGTTGCTGCTTTGGAGTTCATGATTTCCCCGTGCAACTGCTAGATGCTTCTTTTGGGCTGCTCTGTTTGTTTAAGGTCAGAAAATTTCAGGACTTTTTGATTTTTTATAGCCTATGGCGTTTCGGTTTAGAGTTTCTAAGAGCTGATGAAAGCCGCGGAATTTGGGCTTTAGGGCTCTCTACTTCTCAATGGATTGCACTAGGGTTCTTGACAACTGCCATAAAATCCAGTCAGATGCGGCAAATAAGGATTAAAACATGACTTACGCCATTATTGAAGCTGCAGGTAAGCAGCATCGCGTCTCAGCCGGCGAAAAGCTGAAGCTAGACCTCAGTAGAACCTCCAAGGCAGGAGACAAAATTACGTTTGACCGCGTTTTGATGGTCGGCGGAGAGTCCGTGAAGATCGGCATGCCGCACGTCGCAAACGCTAAAGTCCAGGCCACCGTTCTTTCTACAGGCAAAGACAAAAAAGTCTTGGTCTTCAAGAAAAAGCGCCGTCAGGGTTATCAAAAATCCCAAGGACATCGTCAACACCATGTTGAAATTTTGATTAACGAGGTTGAAAGTGGCTCATAAAAAAGGACAGGGATCGACACGTAACGGTCGTGATTCTAAACCCAAATTCTTAGGCGTAAAGCGATCTGATGGAACAGCTGTTTTGGCTGGTAATATCTTGGTTCGTCAACGCGGAACACGCATCAAGCCCGGCAAAAATGTTGGTTGCGGCAGGGATCACACTCTGTTTGCTCTGACACAAGGCGTCGTTAAGTTTGAACGCGGTAGCAAAGAACGCATCCACGCAAACGTCTATCCTGCAGTATGAAGCGGATAGCAATTAATGGTTTTGGCCGCATAGGACGTGCGGCTTTGCGAATAATTCAAAACCGATCTGATGATCTGCAAGTGGTTGCGATCAATGATCTCTCTGACATTGATACGCTTGCGTATCTGCTCAAATACGATTCTGTTCATGGACGCTTCTCTGGCAAGATCGAAACCCAAAAAGATGGCATTACTGTTGATGGAAACTTTATTAGAGTTACCTCTGAAAAAGATCCTACTTTGTTGCCTTGGGGAACACTTGAAGTAGACGTTGTCTTAGAATCTACCGGTCATTTTTTGAGCCGTGACAAAGCTGCAAAGCATTTAGAAGCTGGCGCCAAGAAAGTTTTAATCACTGCTCCCACCAGCGGCGAACCCCCTGATGCGACGATTTGCTTTGGTGTTAACTCAGATATCTTTAAACCTGAGATGCAAGTGATCTCTACTGCGTCTTGCACAACCAACTGCATTGCACCTGTTGCAAAAATTTTACACGAGCAATTTGGCATTAAAAAAGCTTCTGTCACAACAGTTCATAGCTATACTAATGACCAGAATGTTTTAGATTTGGCCCACAAAGATAAACGCCGCGCACGTGCTGCAGCTTTGTCCATGATCCCGACGACAACTGGAGCCGCAAAAGCAGTCGCTCTTGTACTGCCAGAACTAGAAGGCAAGTTCGATGGTATGGCAATCAGAGTACCGACCCCGAATGTTAGCTGTATTGATCTCGTAGCTGTCCTTGCTAAAGACACAACCGTCCAAGAACTCAACGCAAAGTTTTTAGAAGCGTCAAAAGGCGTTTTCAAAGGCGTTCTGGGTTACACAGAAGACCCTGTCGTATCTATCGATATGAACGGTACCAACGAGTCTTCCATCGTAGATGCTGGTTGTACGAAAGTGATGGGTGGCAACTTGGTCAAAATCTTGGCTTGGTATGACAATGAGTGGGGTTTTGGAAACCGCGCCGTTGATCTCTTATCGTTGATGGCAAAAGCGTGCTGACTTTCATAGACGACCCCAAAATTGATTGGCTTGGCAAACGCGTATTTTGCCGTTTGGATCTCAATGTTCCTATGGGCGAATCTTGCCAAATCATGGATGATACCCGTATTAGGGCTGCGCTTCCAACGATCACTTATCTGCTTGAAAAAGGTGCGAAAGTTGTTCTGGCGAGCCATTTAGGTCGTCCAAAAGGGAAGCCTCGTGCTGATTTATCTCTAGAGCCTATCGCTGCGCATTTGCATGAACTCCTGGGTCGTGAGATCATTTTTGCTCATGATTGCATTGGAGATGGCATCAAAAAACTGATTTCAGATCAAAAACCTGGTTCAGTCATGATGCTTGAGAACTTACGATTTCATTCGAACGAAGAAAAAAACGAAGATTCTTTCGCTAAACAGCTTTCACAAAACATTGATGTTTATGTCAACGACGCTTTTGGAGCGATGCACAGGCCTCATGCTTCAGTGCAAGCGATCACACGTTTTGTGCCGATGAAGTGCGCAGGATTTCTGGTCAAAAAAGAGCTCGAAAGTCTAGGTCGTTTAAGTTCCAATCCACAAAAGCCTTTCGTGGCTGTTTTGGGTGGCGCCAAAGTGAGCGATAAAATTGGCGTCATTGCTCAACTTTTAAGCAAAGTGGATACGCTGATTATTGGCGGCTCCATGGCTTATACGTTTTTGAAAGCCAAAGGCGTAGAAATTGGCAGAAGTCGTTTTGAAGAAAGCCGTCTGAATACGGCTAACATGATCCTTCAAAAGGCTTCTAGTCTGGGTGTTCAAGTTTTATTGCCGACTGATCATGTGGTTGTTTCTGAATATAAATCAGAAGCACCTACACAGACAGTGTCTATTATGAGCCCTGATGATATCGGAATCGATATTGGGCCAAAGTCTGTTTCTGAGTTTGAACGGGCGATTCATTTTGCTAAAACGGTCTTTTGGAACGGCCCTGTGGGTGTGTTCGAATGGGATACGGGCTTTCAGGGCACTCTAGGTGTTGCTCAGGCCATTGCAGAAAGCCAGTCTTTCAGTGTTGTAGGAGGCGGGGATTCGATTGCTGCCCTTCACAAAGCTGATTTAGCTGACAAGATTTCCCATATTTCTACGGGTGGTGGAGCCAGTTTGGAATATATCCAGGGGTTGGAACTGCCTGGGTTAGTGGCGATTGCCAACCCTTGATCTAAATGATACGTAAATAGGCTATGTCTAGAACATTATCTGCAGGAATCGCAATGTTCGCTATGTTGTTTGGTGCTGGAAACGTGGTATTTCCTTTAGCACTGGGCAGAGAAGCTGGTAGTACTGTTGGCTGGGCTGTTACAGGCTTTTGTATCACAGCGGTGCTTGTCCCTCTCTTAGGCCTCGTTTCTACGGTGCTTTATGATGGTGACTATCGAAAGTTTCTCGGCAGAGTCGGAGTTGTCCCTGGCGCTCTCGTAGCCGCTGTTTGCATGATTTTGATTGGACCCTTTGGAGCTATCCCCAGATGCATGAATACAGCTTATGCTGCTACCAAATGGTATTTCCCTGATTTTTCACTGTTTTATTTTAGCATTATGGCTGCTTTGGTTGTTTTTTTGTTCGCTCTAAGACCTACCACTGTAGTGGATTTAATTGGCAGATTTTTGGGACCTCTTAAACTTACTTTGTTGCTAAGCATTATTATTGTGGGCATTTTTTGGGTTCACGGTTCTCCTGCTCATGTAGACATGACTCCGACCGATGCTTTGCTGAAAGGTGTGGTTGAAGGTTATGGTACGATGGACTTGCTTGCGACCATATTTTTCGCCGGCTTGATCCTAAATAGTCTTAAGAAGGGCTTGGGTCCTGATGCTGGTTATAAACAATTAGCTTTTGAAGGGCTGAAAGCCGGGCTTGTGGGTGCGCTTTTATTGGGTATTGTTTATGCCGGCTTTTGTTTGGTAGCGGCTTTTCATGGCCCAAGTGTGGCAGATATTCATCGTTACGAGCTCTTAAACGCGCTGGCTCCTTATATTCTAGGTGCTCATGGTGGAATGTTGACCAACGCAACAGTGGCGGTTTCTTGTTTGGTAACAGCTTTAGCCTTAACCACTGTATTTGCTGAATACTTACAGAAAAGTATCTTTAGGGGTCACTTGAAATATGTTTCTTGTTTGATCATGACAACGATTGCGAGTGGAGCCATGGCTAATCTTGGATTTTCAACCCTGATGAGCCTGATCGTGCCTGTGATTGTGGCCTGTTATCCAGCTTTAATCGTGCTTTCGATTGTGAATATTGCTCACAAACTCTTTGGGTTTAGGTTTGTCAAAACACCTGTCTTTGCCACACTTGCGATCACCGTTATTGCTATGTGTGTCTAAACTTAATCCAGCAGTTTTATGATGTCTCGAAAACCGCTTAGAACGCGTACAATTTCGAGAGGAGCGCTGTCGCGATAAATAACCAAGTAATCGTGAATCGGCCAGAATCGCACGTTGCTTTTTGTTAGGTCTTTTCTGAAATGTCCTAAATGAGGAGATTGAGCAAGTATCTCGCACGCAGATTCAATCTCTGCTGATATTTTATCCGCAGCAACGATATTGTTCTCTGCTATGTAGACCCAGATATCGATTAAATCTAATCTGGCTGAGGGAGAAAGGAAATATTTTGTCACAAGCTGGACTTCTTTTTTCGTGCCTGGCTCATTTTTCGAATTTCAGAAAACACAGCTTCTCCAGAAATACGATCTCCGCGTGATAATTCACTAAGACCAGTCTCTATTTCTCTGTTGAGCTGTTGAATGCGAGGAGTTTGCTGATTTTCTGATTCAATGAAAACACGTAACGCCTGTCTGACCACTTCACTAGCAGAATGATACAAGCCATTGCTGGATTTCTGAAGAATGTATTTTTCTAGTTCAGGAGTAAGAGAGATGTTCATATCCCAGATTTTAACATAATAACAAAAAATAGCAATATTTGTCAAAATCGATCACCGTTATTGCTATGTTTGTCTAACATAAATCTGGCAATTTAAAGTCTGTGGCCCGCCGCCTTCAAGCTCCAATCGGAGTTTTTCTAAATCAAGCGTTCCTTTTTTCATTCCCTTAAGAGTGAAGGTGATTTTTTCTTGGCTTCGAATAATATTGTCAATTTTTCCGCTGTCACCGTAGTCTGCAGGATAAGCACCGCGGTATCCCCAAGAATCTGAGAAATTGTTATCCTCAAAGTTTAAATAGACTTCTCGCGAATCTCTTTGTGTCGCATTGCAAAGATATTGATCCGCGTGAGCAACAAAGGCACTCAGACAAAGACAAACACATATTTTTCCAAACATGAAGAACCTCTTCTAAAACTTAAAGCCAATTTTCACAAATTAAACCAGGAACGCGTTCAAACTCTTTTAAGTTATTCATTACCAGAATTAATCCCAGAGCTAAGGCATGGGCTGTTATTGGAGCTCATTTAGCAGATTCTCTGCTTTTCTAATGAAGATTCCGTTTTCGGTTTTTTCATGCTTCAAATGCTGAACTGCTTGAGTTGTCTTGAATCTGTATTTCGTGTGAAAATAAGATAATTCTTGAGAAATTGTTGAATCGTTCGATTTAACTTCAATGATTTGTTCAACCTCTCCTGCTTTAACCAGGGCAAAATCAACTTCTTGTTTTTCTTTGGTTCTCAAATATTGAAGAGCATAGGGTTCGGCTTCATAGTCGATTTTTAGAAACACATATTTAAGCAAAGAAACCGCAAAAAGATTTTCAAGTCGATATCCAGCTCCACTTTCAACAAGACCAACATCAAAAAAATAAATTTTAGGCTCTTTAAGTAAGCTGCGCGCTATGTTTTTAGAATAAGGAGTGACTCGAAAGACCAAATATAGAGCTTCAAAAATTTCAATATATTTTTTTACGGTATTGGGAGAAATCAAAGCATCTTCTGAGATTGACTGATATGAAATAGGTGAGCCGACACGCCTGCGCAGCAACTCAAAGACCAATTGCATCGAACGCAGATTTTGGACATTTTCCAAACTTAAAATATCTTCGCGAAATAAACTATCTACATATTGTTGACGCCAGCGTTTTGCGTCGATTGGGTTTTGTGTCAAATAAGGCTCTGGAAACCCTCCGCGCTCTAAAAAACGCTCTAGTTCAGGCTCTACACCTACTGAAACCAGTTCAGCAGGAGACAGTGGCAAGAGGTGGTGTAGAAAATAACGACCCGCTAAAGAATCACCTGCTTGCCGGTAAATATCGAGCCTGGCGCTTCCTGTAACAAGAATTTTTAATTCTTGTTTTTTTGTGTCGTAGACGCCCTTTAGATAGTTCTTCCATTCGGGCATTTTATGAATTTCATCCAGAATCAGGAGTTCTGTTTGTGGAATCCAAGCTTCCTGTTGAATGATCTTTCGGTCTTCAAGTCGATCGTAGTTCAGATAAGATACGGTCTTAAAGCCAGAAGCAATCTCTTTGGCTAATGTTGTTTTACCTGCTTGCCTCGGGCCCGCCAGTAGAACCATCTTCTTATTGAGATCTGAAATAATCGCTTGTTTCTGAGCTCTCTCCATTTGACTATTATGCACTGTTTTGCGGTTTAGTCGAGACTTTTCTGCAAAGTTATGCGGAATTGTCGAAAGCTCAAAATTTTCCAAAACCCTGTCAGCTCAATTTAGAAATGTCCCCTTTGTTTCCGCATGTTTTGTTTAACCGTTTACCCGGTCCTGCCTGTGCCTACTGGCCCAGGTATGACCGGGCTGCCTACAAT
>JBAXMC010000053.1:0-10260 GCA_037134495.1 Myxococcaceae bacterium | reverse complement strand
CTACCACTGAGTTATTCCCGCAGGATTGAATGCCTCTTATGCAATGCTCTGTTTCGTTCGTCAAGAGAGTAATCGCTTCAAATTATCTTTAAACCAAGCATCAGCCAGTTTGGCGTCTCGAAATTCTTGTTCTGCCAATTTGAATGCTGGGCCATGCATAGAACGCCTGCCTGATGGGAGGCGATAAGTCGGAAATTTTTGGTGCAACATCTCGTGATGAATCACGCGTTCAAGGCAGATTCTTGGAACACAGGCCTGATCCATGGCCGGATGAATCAAAATACGTTTTCGCTTTGAGCAATAAGAACCCAGCCTGATAGAACGTTTTCTGGGCTTGTAAGACCCAAATCTTCCCCAGGTGATTTCTGCGTTGATCTGACTGTCAAAATAAGTTTCATTGATCTCGTGATAAATAAGAGCAATGTCGTGATAGAGGCCTTTGATTGCTGATTTCTTCATGTGATACGCCATTTGAATAAGATTGAGCATAACCTGCTTTATCCAGATCGCAACCATTTTGGGCATGTTCTGACTATGTACCAAGATGAAAGGCCTTTTCTTGCTTCTGCTTTCGACTTCTGTGCTTGCTTGGGAAAACCATGCTCTGCCCACTGTTCTTTCTGTGTCCAAAATGCCAGAGTTTAAGAATGCTAAACCTATCAAAGCTGAGTCGTTAGAAAACTTTTTAAAATCAGATCGAAAATCTTTTCTAAGAACCATTCGAGTAAACCCGAATATGCTCTTGCCGCTCTATCTCCAAGAGTTACCTGGGACTCAGAGAAATCCAAAAAAATCCTATTTTTTACCCAGTGAAGTTTCTTTATTGCCAAACTCTCTCACCAAAACAGAGCATAATTTTGTAAAAGTCAAAGAAGGAGAACTGGTTTCTCCTCTGGATGTTTTTGTTTCAGCAACGGACGAGCCTGATTATGGCCTCGATATCGGACTTTTTGACTTGAATTATGGGTTTGGAGAACAACCTTTTGGAAACCCTAAACTAGAGTTTTCAAGCCAAGCGCCGTTTCATATGGGGTTCTATCATGAACCTGCAATTACGTACTGGGTTGCTCCTTATTTTGCTCGAACATTTCCAGAATATCGAATCGGTCTTTATTTCAAGCTTTCACAAAATGCATTTGCGACGGGACACCCTTATTGGGGTTGGCGTTTCGCAGGTTGGGGGGCTCATTATATACAAGATTTAACTCAGCCTTATCACTCAACACTTTCTCCTGGAACGAATACAGCTTGGATGTTGTTGGCAGGTTTGCTTGATATTTGTGGGGTTCATGGCCCCAAAGCCAATTTGGTTCAAGAAGCCACTGATAAGCATTTGGCAATCGAAAATCACATGTACCGTGAAGCCTTAGAGGCTCTTTCGGGGAATAACACAGCTCTTGTTTTTGCACTTTCGCAAAAAGAACCGGAATCTTTGCGCTATGAACCACGCTATATTCGAAATAATTTGACCTTAGAATCGCATGCTCTTTCAGGTCAATTGGCTGAAGTCTTGGATGAGAAATTACTGCTGAAGCTCATGGCTAATTTTGGCAATCACACTCGCGCTTGGGTGAGAAGCGTGGTAGTGCGCTCTTCATGATATTTGGATTTGTAATTGGCGCCGTATTGGCTGTTTTAGTGGGCGTTTTTTGGTTCAGAAAAAAAACTCCGGTCTTGCCTTCAGGGCTTGAAACTTCGATGCTGAAATCTGATTTTGGCGCTTCGACCACACAGGCTTTACTTGAAAAAGCTCAGACGCAAGAAGCTTTGAAAGAAGAAGTCAAAAAAATTCTATCAGCGCCTGTGTCTACGGGACTTACTCAAAAAGAGACTCCGACAGTGATCTTATTTGTCGGCGTGAACGGTGTTGGAAAAACAACCAGCATTGGGAAAATAGCAGCGTTGTTGGCCAAAGAAGGTAAGCGTGTAATTTTGGGAGCCGGAGATACCTTTAGAGCAGCCGCAGAAGAGCAGCTGGGTATCTGGGCAGAGCGCACAGGGAGTTGTTTGGTTTCAAAGCATGGTGGCGATCCGGCTGCTGTTTTATTTGACGCTGTTTCAAAGGCCAAACAAGAAAATTATGATTTTGTCCTGTGTGATACCGCAGGTCGCTTGCACACCAAAGATAACCTAATGGAAGAGCTCAAAAAAGTGCATCGTGTTTTGGGTAAGGCCATGCCGGGCGCGCCACACGAAGTGTTTTTAGTGCTAGATGGCACAACCGGCCAAAATGCTCTTTCTCAGGCACGGGAATTTATGTTGGCATCACCCATCACTGGTATTGTTCTAACTAAATTAGATGGCACCGCAAAAGGCGGAATTGTGGTAGCGATTACAAAAGAGTTCCAGATTCCCATCAAGTTTATTGGAGTTGGAGAGAGAGCTGAAGATTTGAAACCTTTTGATGCAAACGAATTTACGGAGGCCTTGTTTGAAAATTAATATTACCGCGAAAGCTGAAAACTTGATCCCAAAACGTGGTTCTAACCATGCTGCTGGTTATGATTTATGTGCGTGTTTGACAGCGCCAATAACCATCGAAGTTGGTAAACGCGCTTTGGTCCCAACAGGAATTTCTATTGCGTTACCTGAAAATTTTGAAGCACAAGTGCGACCACGCTCTGGGTTGGCGCTTAAAAATGGTATCACGGTGTTAAACTCACCCGGGACTATAGACGCTGATTATCGGGGTGAGATCCAGGTGATTTTGATCAATCTTGGACAAGACTCTTTTGAAATCCTGCCCGGTATGCGGATTGCCCAAATGGTGATTGCGCCTGTTTCTGCGCCTGAGCTGGTTTGTGTTCAGTCGTTAAGTGAGACCGAGCGTAGCTCAGGCGGCTTTGGCTCTACGGGTGTCTAGCTTTATTTCTGTCCCACCAGAATTTTAAATCAAGAAGAGATCCTAGTGACTCTAAGGAATCGAGACTTTTTACATCGATAACTCCGTGAAGTGTTAGGGCATGAAGAGCTTGCTCTAAAGAGAGCTCCATGTCTCCGCGTGAAAATGAGTAATAGCGGTTTTGTGAGCTAGAATTTTGTTCTGCCACTTCAGTCATGATCTGAATTCCATCTTCATCATCACAAATATCGCTTATTTTGCTTGGATCAAAAGAGATCTGAACCTCTGGGAATTGAGGAGCTTTCTGGAGTCTGAGAGGATTTCTTGATTCAAAAGCATCAAGAACCTCAGAAGATTTTCCGTCTATAGATCCTAGAATTTCAATTCTGAGACGAGAGAAATCAAGAGGTGGTATGTTTTCTATGGGCATGATTGAGAAACCAATGAGTTTCAAAAAAAATGCCTCAATTCTCTTGTCTTGCAAGTTCAAGACGGCTCCAGGGTGGCCATGAGTACGACTCGACCACAAGGCTCTCTTGTGAATATTAGAGTAAATCAGAAAGTTGCCGTCTGTCTGCATGAATGCATATTAAATGTCACATCCAATGATTGTAAAACAATTTATACGTTAGGTGTTGATTTTAACCGATTCTCTACTTTTTCTAGATATTTTGAATGGCTAAGGTCAAGACCTTCCAGGCTTTTTGAGCGCATGACACCAAGACGTTCCAGAAATAGAAAAGCAATGTTTTGAGCATGCATAATGTCTTCTTGGGTTCTTAAAGAAACCCATTCTTCTGCGAAGCAAAAAGCTTGAACTGCTCTTTTGTTTTCTCGAATCTGATCTCTTGAAACTTGATTCTCATGAACCGCTTTTCGGAGAGACAAGGCCCAAATAAAATAAGCGCTGCTCTTGCGATCAACCCCTTTGGTTCCTTGGATGTTTTTATAGACTGCTTTGCCCATAGCATGGAAAGTAGGGGTTAAATTTACTGCGCTGCCCACGGCTGCAACAGCAATTCCAGGGATTGCTCCAAAACCAAAAAGAGTAGAGCCGGCGACAGCAGCAGTTGCGCCCGCAATGGCAATACTGGAGCCTGTTTGTTGGATCTTAAGTCTTGAAATACGGTTTCCCATTTTCATCAGAGCAAAAGCAAGCGTATGAATTGTTGTTTCACAGGCGCTGAGAGCATGCTTGGATGGGCTATGAAGATCGGCTAGCGCCAAACTTGAATCTAATGCCGAAAGTCCCGTTTTGAAATGCGTTTCACAAACTTGAATATACAGAGCTTTAACGGCTTCAAATCGACCCTCTACAATTTTTTGGATGTGTGCATCTTTAAAGAGATTTATCCCTGCTCCTGCAACAGATCCAACGGGGGCAATGGTTGAGCTTGTGGCTATAATTCGAGACGTATGGTCAAGTACCGTCGCCCCATGTTTGATGACTGTAGCGCCAGAGCCTGTCACGGCTGCGCTGGTATCTCCAGCTGTGTTCTTATTGGCAGAATAAACACGGATTAATTGACTGGTTTTTTTTTCCGGAGCAGATCTTGTAAAAGAGTCCCTGGAAGTGTCTAAAGAAAGGTTTGCTGGGGATTCAGGTTGAGTCAGTTCTGTCCGTAGCTCTTGAAAGTTTGGTAAACTGCTGCTTTTCACTGGTGTCACGCCTCTGAACATGCTTTTCTAAAGTATCGTACAGATCCAGACAAAATGTGCTATTTTGAGCTAGGAGCAATTCGAATGAAAGACAAAGAAAAAAAGTCTGAATCCATAGGCTACCCAACCCTAGAAGCTCTGATTGAGCAACCTAAGCCAGATCTTTCTGCGATGAAATCGCATCAGAAAACTTTAGAAGGTTTAAGCAAAACAGCTAAAACAGCCAAAGAAAAAGCTTCGGCCAAACAAGCGGTTACCGCTTATTCTCGATTTTTTGAACTTTTTGATAAAATCATGCAAGTGAAAGCTGAATTAATCAATAAAAAATAGGTTACAATCTGATCAGTGGGGGTGATCAGATGGGACAACCAATTATTGGATCTTTGAACTTAGACACAACTTCTCAGGGATCCGTTAAAAGAAGTAGCAATCTAAGCGGTGGTCAGAAATTTGCCAACGCACTTGACGAAGGTGCTGATGCCGTTGGAGGGATTGCTGACAATATTGCGAGCGTTTTTCCTGGCGGCGGAGCTGTCTTATCTGCTGTTGCCAGCGGCCTAAGCAATGTGACTGGATCAGGGCCGATGGGAGGTTCCATGGGTGGTATCGGCGGCATGGGTGGTGGCGGTGGATTTGCCGGAGCCATGGGCGGTGGTGGAAGCATCGGAGGTTCTTTTGGTAACAGCATCCAAGGACCGATGGGCAATGTTTCTTTGGCTGGGATGGGAAAAAATCCAAGTCCCCTACAGATGCTAAAGCTCCAACAACAACTTCAAAATCAAAGCCAGATGGTTACCATGATCTCTGCGATCATCAACATGGAGCACCAGACAGCTAGCTCGATCATCCAAAATATTCATTAACGCAACTTTATTTTTGACTGTCCGATAACCGAAGTATGAGTACTGCAACACAATTTGCTTCCAGTGTGAATTCACTCAACCTCAACACCAATTCTGGCGGAGCAGTCAAAACCAGTTCAAATGTTGAATTTTCGCGAACCTTAAAAAATAGCATGGCTCAAGGAGCTTCGCTCACTTATCAAAGCGTAGCGCCTGTTGCTCCGTTTGTGCCAGGCGGTGCGATTATGTCTGCCATGCTTCATAACACAACAGCTACTTTAGCAAGTGAAGGCATTGCCCCTGGAGCTGTTGCGCCTATGCCAGGTGCTGCAAGCTTGCCTGGAGCTTCTGGGAACACGGGCATGTTTCAATCGATGCAACAATTACAAGAAAATATGATGAGCCAGAATGTGTATATGCTAGGATTGCAACAGGGTTTCAATGATATGAATCAGAAGTACACGGCGATCTCTAACGTTCTCAAAACCAAACACGACACGGAAAAAAATGCCATCAGCAACTTTAGATAAAAACAGTGAATTAATCCACGGACTGATTGATATCCCCAGGCAGGAAGCCATTGCGCTTCTTGAGGCGGGATATTTTCTCATGCAACTCGGAAAAAACAAAGAAGCTAAAGATATTTTCATAGGGGCAGCTGCTTTATTTCCTGATAGCGATGTCCCTTGTATTGCTTTAGGACATTTATATTTTTCTGAAGGCAAATCAGAGCTGGCTGTTAAAGAGCAACAACGGGCTCTGCAGCGAGTTCCCACCAGTGCGACAGCGCAAGCGCATTTAGGTGAAGCGTTGTTGTTTCTTAAAAAGAACACAGAGGCCGTTGAAGCTTTGCAAAAAGCGATCCAAATGGATCCTCATGGTTTGACGGCGAAGTTTGCTCAGGAGCTCCTGCGTGCAAATGATTTGCATGTTTTTGATAAATGATGGCCAAAGGAATGAATCATGCGTATCGACCCCAGTTCACAATCTCAACTCACTGCCCTTTCTAATCCTAAGACCTCTGTTGCTGGCAAGCAGTTCCAGAATATTCTTGCTTCCAAACAATCAAGCGCTGTATCTGCGCTCAAAAATGATCTCAAACAAGTTTCTATCGATCTGAAATCTGGAAAGATTACTGGAGAACAGGCAAGTAAACAATTTGTGGATCTCGTCGTTCAAAAAAGAAATGAATTAAACTTAAGTCCTGATAGTCTAAAAAAGATTCAAAGTGCTGTGGGAGATCTGGTGAGTCAGGACCCGGCTTTTGTATCAAAACTCCAAAACGAGCTTAAAAGAATTTAGATTAATATTGGCCAGTCATCATAAAGGTCTCTGGTCAGAGCCACTTTAGCATGTGCTTACGCTAATATTTTCTGTCTATTTCTTAACTTCATATTTCACAAAAAAGTGTTAATTCGCACTTTATCGTCGTGAAAATTATTTTTAAAATTATTTAAAGAACCCTGTTGACAAAAAAATAAATTCAAAAAAAGATTAAACAAGTTGATTTGTTTTACGTAATTGCTATTCTTTCGTCGAGAATAAATTTTGAGGTAGGATATGAATCGGATATTAACCGTGTTGAAAGTAAACTTTCAAATTGCTGTTTTCTCTTCTTTAGCAACTGTTATTTCTTTGCCTGCACTTGCGGTATCTAGTGTTTCGAATTGGGCGAACTGGGGTGCGGCCACTGGGGTATACGAACCGCTAACTAACGAAACTCAACGTTACACAGCTAAGAACGGTGCTGTGACTGATTCATATACGGGTTTGCAGTGGCAATCTTCCGGTGCGGGATCGTATATTTGGGATCCAAGTTCTCAAGATTCAGTTCAAGCTTACTGTACGGCTCAAAACACTGGAGGATACACCGATTGGCGAGTTCCTACACGGGCTGAGCTTCAAACATTGGTCGATTACGGTTCTTCAGGTCCTGCGATCAACTCGAAGGTGTTTCCCAATACCATTTAGATTACTACTGGTCTTCAACGGTTGACCAGAAGAGTACTAACGATAATGGAGGTGTGTGGGGGATTGATTTTACGTTTGGGCTTGTGAGATCTTTAGACCCGACCACTTCTCAATATGCGCGTTGTGTGCGTTCTGGTTCTGCTGCTACACCTCCTCCTGGTTCGCTTGCACCTCAAATTGCTCCTCTTCTCAACGATACCACTTGGGCTAACTGGAACGCTTCCACAGGGCTTTATCTCTCCAACGTAACGCAACCGAATCGTTATCTTGTTTCCTCGGCTGGAGTTGTCAAAGATAAATTTACAGGTCTTGAGTGGGAGCAGTTTGGAACAACAGGTTCTTTCATCTGGGATCCTACTTTCTCTGCAGACAGCGCACAAATGCATTGCTTAGCAAAAGCTACAGGTGGTTACAGAGACTGGCGTCTCCCAACTCAAGTAGAACTGCAAACCTTGCTAAACTATGCCACTTCGAATCCTGCCACAGATAATTCTACCTTTCCAAACACCAAGTCGGATTATTACTGGTCTTCAGTCGGGAACCCACAAGATTACACCTCGGCTTTGGCTGTTGATTTTGGTTACGGTTACATTAAGCCTATTTTGGCGAATTCATCGAACTATGTTCGTTGCGTGAGGACACCTGTTTTAAATGGTACAAGACTCAGCCAATTAGAGGCAGCTCAAGTCATTTATCAAATCAATGGGATAGCGCTGAATCAGCCCTACTACGCAGCACCCATTCAGCAAAAACGTTTACAGACCAATGTGAAGTCAGCGCCTGTTACTCCGATTATCGACTGGGTGGGTAGCGCAGTGACTCAATTTGGCTTGGATCAGCCTCAGAACATGCCGGTTTATGTAGCAGGTGCTTTGCGCATGAACCTAGATTATTTGATTGATGATCATAGAATTAGCGCAGCGACACATAAAGCATTCAGCACTAAAGCGGCAACGATGGCTGCTCATAAAGCGACGATCGCGACGATTCAAAATCCTCGAATGCCTGCTGCTGACAAGGTTCGACTGACGAAAAAGTTTTACACTGATTTGAATGGAACTGTGCATACTGTGTCGACTGGAGCGGGTGCTTTTTCGGTTGCAGCAAAAAAATGGATACCTACATCAAACGTTAGTGTAAGAAAGCAATTTGCGGAGTCTGGATTTGATTTCAATCAAATCGCTGATGCAGCTTCTAACCTAGTGAGCCAAGGTTCTGATTTGAGTGGCTTGATTGGGACTGCTGCGAGTTCTTTGTTGCCTGCAGATTTTACAAATGTTGTGAGTGGAGTGAGCGATTTTACTAATTCTCTGCAAAATGTGAATTTCGGTTCAGTTGATATTGGTAGTACGAGCTCGTTCTTGTTGTCCCAAGTGACTGGTATTCCTACAGATACCTTTACCTCGTTTGACAGTGCGATTTCTGGATTCACGGATACCCTTAATAATTTAGGGTCAGGATTTGATCCGAGTTCGTTGGGTAATCTAGCCGACTCTGTTCTAGGGAAACTTGGTGCAGGTCAGGATGTTATGAATGCGGTTCAAACGGTTAGCCAGGTCACAGGATTTATCAGTGATGTAAGTGATGTGATTGGCACAGCGAGTGACGTTCTTTCCGTTGTTTCAGACATTGGCTCTGTTGTTGAAGGTATTGGTGCCTTTGCTATGCCAGAGCTTATGGGCGGGTTGTTGGCTTTAGGTCCCATCGGAGTGATTGCAGATATAGGAATCGGATTAGGTAGTTTAATTGGCTCATTGTTTGGTGGAGGCAATAACGATGATAAGCAGTTTCAGCAAATATCTAAAGAAATTCAACAAGTTTCCAAACAAATCCAAGGTGTCGGAGAGTATCTTGGAGGTGCGATCAGTAACTTAAGCACTTTGATGACGAAAGACTTTGTAGCCCTCAGCGGTCAAATTAAAGATGGCTTCAACCAAACATTCCAAGATTTCAGTGCCCTGTCGCAGCAAGTAGCAAATGGGTTTAATCAGACTCACCAAGACATAGTTCAACTTAATAGCAATATGGGTGCTCAGTTTAATGCTACAGATAAATTGATTGTTTTAGGGTTCAATGATACTGTTAACCTTTTGAATGAAGATCAGAAACAAGTGCTCCAAGGTTTGCAGCAGATTTCGAATCAAATAAGTCAATCCGATCAGCAGCTGCTTTCGTCCATGCAACAATTGGCTACTATTTCCAGCGCTCAGCTGAATTCTTTGTTGAAGATAATTGATAAAAATTTCCAAACTCTCTATCACCAAGATTATGAAAACCTTCAGACAGAGTATGTGAGGTACTATGAGTCTGCTAACTATGGTCAAGTGCCTCAGTTAGAACCAGCCTCTGCGGTTGAGCAGGCATTTTTAAAGATTGTGAATTGGGTAGCAGTCGATACAAAGAACTCTATATTCCATGGTGATTCCGCGAATGATTATTCAATCCAAGGCGTATGCCGATATGTTCAATCGGGAAACGAGTTAGATGGCATTAATGAGTTGTTTGGGTTCTTAACTCAACCGGCAGGGTATGGAAATGGCAACAGTTTAAATCTTTTCAGATTAGCGCCTAACAGCACTCGGCCCTTTGTTCCGTCTTCTTCGAACCCCTGCCCCATACCATCAGATAATCAACGTTTTGTACACCCAACTGTATGGGCAAATATGGCAACAGATTTAATGACATTTGTATTGCGAACGCCAGAGTTTTCTTTGAATTCAGGCGATAGATGTCGAATTCAAGATACGGTTCAGGCTGGAGAAGACTTTTTGGGAGCAATTCTTTCTTTGCGAACCAACAGTGCTCTTTTTGACAGGTTGATAGGTGACTATCAAAATGCTTTCAACAGTTTGGTGGTCAATCTCTACACCGGATTGGTGACTTCAATGAAATTAACTCCTCAAAATGTAGCCGCTGATAAACAACAAGTCCTAGCTCTCATTAGTC
>JBAXMC010000052.1:0-10468 GCA_037134495.1 Myxococcaceae bacterium | reverse complement strand
AGGGACTTCAGGACTAGTATAAAGATAGCTGACTGGAGTGTTTATATTTTGGTAGATGTCTAAGCAATTCGGTAATGAAAAAGCAGACTGAAGAATCATCGGATAAAGTAAATAGGCAGCGACAGCAAAACTTATCAAAGTACGTCTTAAAAATATGTATTGATTTTTATTTTGTGCACAGGGAATATTTTTTCTATGCAGGCTCTCCAAGTTGCTGCTTTTCCTGAAGAAGAATTCTCTCAGAATAGAATAATTGTTCTATCTGCATCGATCTTTAAAGTTGCATTGCAATTTTTATTTGTAACAACAAGTGCGATTGTTTTTAGTGATATGGGTGATGTTTCACAGAAGTTAAATGTGACCGAGAATCCATTGTTCGCACGGGCAGAGAGTTCATCTCTTGCAATGGCAATTGTGGGAGGAATAGCGCTTTTCATGGACCTTATTGTCGTTGCTGCTTATGCAGATTCTGCAAAAAAGATTTTTGAGCCCAAAAAAGAGTTATTGGTTAGATATTCGCTTCCAGCAGTCTTGTTGGCTATTCAAACAATTGTTTCTTCTGCAGGTGTAACTTACCCGTTGGCACAGATCGCATCACTTGATTCTTCTGTTCCACAAATATTGGAAGTGTCTTGTATTAGCACTGTTGACACGGTTGTGCAGATGACGAGTTATCTTTTGATTTTGTCCCATTTTTTAATAAAAAAATATTCAGAGGGGGCTTCCGTTTTAGGAGTGCCTGTTGGTATTGGTTATCCTACGGGGCTTGTTTTACCAGAAGAAATATCTTGAATCACCAGGGAATTTGCTCCAGTCTGTGCGGCTCATATGAACAAACCATTGCTGATTCTCTCAGGACTTGTTTTTGGGACTGCGTTAGGGCTTTTTTGTCATCAGTGGCCTGGGCCTTGGTTGGAAGCTGTAATTTCCTACGTAGCTCAGCCCATGGGGCAAATATTTTTAAGACTGATCTTCATGGTCGTTGTGCCGTTGGTTTTTTCTTCTCTAGTCTTAGGGATTTATGAATTAAAAGATTTCTCAAAACTGGGCCGTGTTGGGATTAAAACGCTAATTTATACACTGATTTCGGCGCCTATTTCTGTCTTGGTGGGTCTGGGGCTTGTGACTTATTTTGCACCGGGTGTTGGCTTAGATCCAGAGATTACCAAGCATTTGGCTCCAGCAAATAAGATTTTAGAGCAAGTTCAGCCGACAGGAACGTTTACAGAGATCTTGGTTTCGCTCATTCCTAAAAATCCAATTTTGGCAGCCAGTAGAGCTCTAGAAGGCGACATGGTGCCTTTTATGGTATTTACTTTGATATTTGGTATGGCACTGCTGCTGATGCGTCGGGATACTTCCAAAGACCCGCTCGTTGGCGCGTTAGAAAGTTTGCGTGATATCTCCATGAAGATTGTAGATTTTGCGATGTTTCTCGCACCGTTTGGTGTGGCAGGCCTGATGTTTACGATGACGGCAAGATTTGGGTTTGATTTAATCGGAAACTTAGGCAAATTCGTGTTGGTTGTTTTGCTGGGTTTAGCAATTCAGCAGTTTGTTGTGTTTAGTTTGCTGCTTAAACTTTATGCCAAAAAATCACCTTGGTTGTTTTTCGTACAGATTCGAGAAGCCATGGTTACGGCGTTCTCGACCTCTTCTTCGAATGCGACTTTGCCGACGTCGATTAGAGTGGCTGAGAATAATTTAAAGCTTGATAGAAGCGTGAGTTCTTTTATTTTGACCATTGGGTCGGCAGCAAATCAAAATGGGACGGCTTTGTATGAAGGCGTGACTGTTTTATTTTTGGCTCAAATCTTTGGAGTGCATCTGGGGTTTGATCAGCAGATAGTTGTTTTGTTTATGTCTGTGATTTCTGGAATCGGAACGGCAGGGATACCTGGCGGTTCGATTCCCTTGATTGTAATTGTTTTGCAGTCAGTCGGGATTCCGCCTGAGGGAATTGGTTTGGTGATGGGTGTAGACAGGCTGCTCGACATGTGTCGAACAGTGTTAAACGTTAGCGGAGACTTAGTTTGCGCTCAAGTTGTTGATTACAGTGAACGCAAACGAAGTTAGGTTATCAGCCGCAAGTTCCAGCTGTCGTAGCTGTACAACCAGTATCGGTGGAGGTACAAGCTGTGCCTGTTCCTGTACAACAGAAGTTCTTTGTTGTATCAAGAGTACAAGTGGTAGGACAGACTGGAGCTGTCCAAACACAAGTTGTGGAATTGTAGCTATTAGCACCGCAAGTTGTTGCATCAGTATAAGTTGAGCAAGCCTTGTTGCCACAACCCGAGAGAGCAACAACGCTAAGACAACAGACGGCAATCAATATTTGAACAGTTTTCATGTTTTTTTTCCTCTAATCTAAACAGTCCTAAAATGGACTATTTTTAGAATATAGGGGATACTTAATCGATTGCCATCGGTTGTTTGACCGATGCCTTAGTGTCTGCAGTCTGCAGGCCGGTCGCGTCCTGTTAATTGAGTCAGCTCCTCCCAAGAATGTTCAGCACAGTTAGTTGGCTTCTGATGTGGCATGCACCAATGCTCCCAAGTTCCCATGCTTTCTGTCTTAAGACAATCTTGAAAATCAGGAACATTTAGATACTTGGGTGGCAACAAGCCAACAGCAGCCAATGTTGTAGAAGTGATAACCAGCGCTAGCATAATTTTCTTTTTCATTTTTCCCCTTCAAGTTTTTCTGTTTTTCCAGGCGCTCAGAACGTCCGCTCGAACAATTTCTTGCGGAGTCGCTGTGGCTTTGCTGATGCTGGCCAAATCTTCAGGGAGCGGGTCTGCTCGTAAAACTTTATCACCCCAAAGAGACTCAACCACTCGGCAAACTTGCAATTTCTGAGTTCTACCTAATGTAACACTGACCGTTCTTTTTTGGAGGCTGTGTTGTTCAATTAAATGCAATTGGATATCTGGGGCTCCACCTAGAACGAGCAAGGCTTCAACCATTTTATTCTGATCTGCTTCTGAGGCAATCACTGTCATGAGTGTTTTGGGGTGCGTGCCTTGATCTTGAACTTGAGATGTCCACAATTTTTTGACTCCAACTTGATGAAGCCTGTGTGTAAGTTCTCCTATATAATTAACTTCTGGAATAAAAGCTGTAATTTGTATGAGGTTTGATACACGAGGCTCCGTCGAAGCATTGGCAACAGAGCGTGTGTTAATAGCCACAGGTTCACACCAGAGTGCTCTGACTTCGGGTGAGAATCCGAGACCCATCTTGATCAGCCTGCTTTCACCGCGAGTTCCAAAATTTGAAACGCAAGTTTTAATCAAAGCAAGGCCAACAGGATCAGAAGTCGGTCCAGGCCATTCTTTTTCATAAACAGGAACCGATTCGCTGAGTTTTAGCAAAACATCTCGATTTGGATTTTCAGGATCAAAAGAAAGAGGCACTCGGGTGGCGCTGAGCGCTTTGGGATCTAAATTAGTCAGCAAAACACAAAAAGAAATCAGCTCATAGGTGTCTGTAGGCGTGAGTACGTGGCCAGCTTCTAAAAGCAAACGCTGGCTTTTGTGAAACAAAGCCGCGGGGATGGGGGACAAACCCTCTATATTTTCGTTAGGCTCAAACGGCTTGCCTGCCGAAGCCTTGGCGTAGGCATGGTGCCATTTTAACTTAGCTTTAAACCGAGGTCGTTTTAAAAGAGAAATTTTTTGCGTAGCGCTATCTAGAGATCGCCCAGAATGATCTAAAAAATCTAAACTTTGATCCACATATCGGATCTGAAGTTTTGGCAGAACCTCCTCGATGGCTTTCAAAGAAGCCCCTAAATCTAACAGGGATGCGCACAGCGCGCGCGCCGTACAACCCTGGCTTAAGTCAAAATGTAACACGCCCAATTTGTAACACTGAGTTGATTTCTGAACAAGCAGACCCTATAAAGAGTTATGTTCAAACGAATTTTATTGAAACTATCGGGCGAAGCTCTGCAAGGTTCTTTAGGCTTTGGAATCGATCCCAAAGTTATGCAAAGCATGGCGCAAGAGATTAAAGAAGTGACCGAGATGGGGATTCAAGTCGCTTTGGTTATAGGCGGCGGCAATATTTTCAGAGGTCTCGCGGCCAGTACTCAGGGCATGGATCGGTCAACAGCAGATTATATGGGTATGCTGGCGACTACGCTGAACTCACTCGCTTTGCAAGATGCTTTAGAAAAAGTCGAAGTTCCAACACGTGTTCAGTCAGCCATTGCCATGGCTGAATTGTGTGAGCCGTATATTCGTCGCAAAGCCATTCGGCATTTAGAAAAGGGCCGTGTTGTGATTTTCTCGGGTGGCACAGGTAACCCTTATTTTACAACTGATACAGCTGCCGGTCTTCGGGCCATGGAAATTCATGCTGATGCAATTTTTAAAGCCACAAAAGTTGACGGCGTTTACGATGCAGACCCTGTTAAAAACCCCCAAGCAAAAATGTTTGACAGCTTGTCTTATAAAGACGTTTTAAATAAAGATTTGAAAGTCATGGATTCCACAGCCATATCGCTATGCATGGATAACCATATGCCGATTTATGTTTTTAATATGACAAAAGCAGGCAATGTAAAAAGAATTTTGAGCGGTGAAAAAATAGGCACCGTTGTTCAGGAGTAAATAAGAGATGTTGAACGATATTTGCAGTCAAGCCAAAGAACAGATGAGCAAAGCCATTGATGCACTTAAAAAGCAAATGGCAACGATTAGAACCGGTCGCGCCACGGTTTCTTTGCTGGATGGTGTTAGGGTTGATTTTTATGGAGTCCCCAGTCCTATTAGTCAAATAGCGACTGTAGGTTGCCCAGACCCTCGTTCTTTGAGTGTTAAACCTTGGGATAAGGCCATGCTGAAGCCTATTGAAAAGGCAATTCTAGAAGCCAATTTAGGTTTAATGCCTATGATTGACAGCGATATCGTTCGGGTTCCCGTTCCAGCATTGACAGAAGAACGCCGTAAAGAGTTTGTGAAACAAGCTAAACAGCGTTGTGAAGATGCCAAAGTGGCTGTTCGAAATGCACGCAGAGATGCGAACGAAATGTTTAAAGATGCCCTCAAAGATAAGAGCATCTCTGAAGACGACGAGAAAAAAGGCCTCAAAATAACACAAGAGTTTACCGATCAAGCAATCGCTGAAATGGATAAGCTTTTAGCACACAAAGAAGCTGAAATTATGGTTGTGTGAGCATTAGAACAATTTGAGCCGATCTTGCATTCTCAATGCAACCTGGTTTTTCTAAGCTAATTTCAACACCAGAAATCTTGTTATCAAAACTAAGACAAGCTTCTCCAAGCTTTTGCGCTAACTTTTCGATTAAAAAATATTCTGTTTGATGGGCTGTTTCGGTGAGAAAACGCGCCAATGCTCCGTAATCAACGGTTTCGTTAAGTTTATCGCTTTCTCTTGCTTTAAGCTCAAGCAAGCTAAGTTTAACGTTGAGATTTAAAGTCTGCGGGGCGATTCGTTCGTGAGCGTTGCAGCCGATGATGCAAATTATTTTTAAATCGCGGATAAAAAGTTGGTTAATGTCCAGCTCCCCTGTTGATTCAAAGCTCTGTCCCAGCTCGTTTTTGAATGCGTTAGTACGGCTATGTCCGCCGGTTTAAATGATCTATATTCGCCACTCAATTGCTGAGTTAAGCTTTCTAGAGTTGGGTTATGTCCAATAATTTGCAAAGTAAGACAGTCCGGGTTTCTATCTTCAATGAAGTGAATGATACCGGCAGGGCTTGTTTGGTAGAGGGTATTTGAGATTTCTATCTGGGGCGTTTGGCTTAAAGCAGGTACGAAAAGATTGAGTGTCTCTCGTGTTCTTAAAGCATCGCTGCAATAAATCGCATCGGGTTGTAGATTTAATTCAACGATTTGAGTCGCAACTTTAGGAACAGCTTCTCGGCCAGAAGGCGCCAAAGAGCGCTCATGATCTGAAAACTGGTTCAGAGCAAAAGCACTCTTGGCATGTCGCATCAGTAAGAGCGTTAGAATCATGGTTTCTGCAGTACCACAAATAACGTCCTTTGTTGTCGTTTCATCAAAATTCGTAGAATACCGCGCTCTGGGATCTTCTTGACCAACGAGGCTAAGCTTTCAGCGTTTTTGATCGGCTGATTGTTCACTTTGATTATAATATCGTCTTTTTCGATTCCAGACATGGCTGCCATCGAACGAGGGTCGACTTTAACGATTTTTGCACCCTGGAGCACCTGGTCTTTGTAACTGGCGACAGAAATGCCGAGTTCTTCGAGGCCTTTTAGATCGGCTTTCTTGAGTGGTTCTTCTTTGTTTAAAGTTTCCAAAGTGAGTCTTAACGACAGATATTTCCGATTTCTAAAGACTTTCAGAGGCACGCTTTTACCAACACCTGCCAGGCCGGCTTCGAGTTGAAGGTTGTTGGCGTCCACAATAGCTTTACCATCAAACTCTGTAATTACATCGCCAGGTTGGATACCGGCTTTAGCGGCAGCACTGCCAGGCAAAACTTCGCGAACAAGGGCACCTTGTGCATACGGTAAGCCTAACTCTTTGGCTAAATCAGAAGAAACGTTTTCAATCTTAACGCCCATGCCTGAACGAGAGGCTTTGCCTGTTTTCTTAAGTTGCGGCAAAATATGTTTGACCTGATCGATTGGGATTGCAAATGCGATGCCTTGTCCAGAAGCGCTGATCGCTGTGTTAATACCAATCACTTCACCAGACATGTTGAGCAAGGCTCCTCCAGAGTTACCTGGGTTAATCGGAGCGCTGAGCTGCATAAAGTCAAACAATCCGCGTTTGCCTGAAGGCTGAATGTCGCGTCTGCCTCTGGCAGAAATAGGTCCGAAAGAAATCGAGTGTTCTAGACCCAGTGGGTTTCCAATAGCCATCGCGAAATCACCGATTTGTACAGCTGTAGAGCTTCCCAGTGGAATTACCGGCCAGTCTTTTTTGTCGCTTTTGATTTGAATTAAAGCGATGTCTGTATCAGGGTCTGCTCCGATCACTTCAGCGTCATATTCTTTGAGATCCCCACCGACTTTAATTTTAATTTTGGTTGCACCTTCAATCACATGGTTGTTTGTGAGGGCGATACCCGACGGATGAATAATAAATCCACTGCCAAGTCCTGTGCTTTTTTGAGGTTGTTGTGGCATTCTGAAGAATTCTTCAAAACCAGGTGGAACTTGCGGTTGACGCCCGGGTTGAGTTACAGATTCAGTAGTGACCACTAAAACAGCAGGTTTAACTCGGTTGACCAAAGGAGCCAATGAGGGGAGAGGGATGATAGAACTTCTTGCTTGTTCAGCTGTCATCTCCACCCAGAGATCACCTGTTTTAGAGGGACTGAGAGCTGGCTTGTCTCCAAAAAAAGCGACAAGGAAGAGAGAAGCTGAGAGCACGGGTATTAAGATTAGGATTTTTCTCATGAATGTTATTAAAAACCATTTTCGATCTAAAATTCAAGTGGGAATTTTATGGGTAGCAGCCCTGTGCCCTTTGCCTGCGGATTTTTGGAATCAGGAAGTTTTTAATTTGCCTAAAGAAAATCAGCCTGAGCTTGTTCAGGCGATCAAACCTGCGGTCTTAGATACCTATCGGCGTGAAAAATTAGCAGAGCTTTTGCTGCCACTGAATCCCCGTAAAGTTTATGTGGAGTTGCCTGAGACCAAAGCCGCTCAGAATTTGGTTGTCGAAAATATCACCCCAGAAGACAATCTAAATCGAGCAAGAGTGCTTACCCAGTATAATCGAAATGATGCTGTTTTTAAAACTCTAGCCGAGGCTCCTGCGACTTGCGAAGTGTTATATCTAGAAAGCTTGGCATATCGACGCCTCAGAAGATACTCTGATGCTAGAAAATATCTCAAAAAAACCATTGAAGTTTGTGAGGGTGATTTTAAACGCAAAGCACTATTTTTAAACGCTCGTATTGCGGCAATGAATGCTTCGGATAAATCTTTAGAAATTTTGAATGATTTTCTAGAAAAATATCCTGACGATAATTTTACGGACGATGTTGTTTTATGGAAAGCGCATGTTCTTAAAGATTTACACAAAGACTCAGAAGCAGGTGTTGTTTTAGAAAAGCTGATCGCTCAGTTCCCAAATGGAGATATGCGTGAGCAGGCGATTTTTGAACGGGCTTTGGGGCTGGTCTCGGAAGGTCAATCTGATGCAGGATTAAAATTACTCGAAAATCTAAATACAGCTCAAAGCACCTATTGGCGTGGACGTTTGTTGCTCTACCCAGAACTTGCTAGCTTAAAAATAAATCCTGATCTAGGGAAGCAAAAAGAAGGCAAGAAAATCTTAACTGAACTGGCGAAAAAAACACCTGCTAGTTACTATGGTTATTTTGCAGGTCAATTGGCAGGCCTCAAATCTTTTACAAGGCCACAGAAATTTGTTTTACCGAAAAGTTCTGTTTTAGAAGCAGACCCGATTTATAAGAGTTTAGGGTGCTTAAAGAAAGCAAAGCGCTTAGAAGAAGCCGTTTGGATTGTAGATAGACTGACAGGTATTTATACAGGAGAGCCAGAGCGTTTTATTTTGGCGAAGAAATATCTAGAGTTAAACCGACCGGACAAAGCACACCAGTTAATGCGCAATGCAGGGCTTGCTTTTCCTCGCTTTTCAAACGACAAAGCTTATCCATGGTCATTGGCATTCCCAAGAGCGTATCCTCAAGAGTTTTTGAAGGCCTCTAAAAAAGAAAAACTTCCAATAGATTGGATCACGGGTCTCAGTCGCGAGGAAAGCCAATTTGATTCTCAGGTGATTTCTTGGGCAGGTGCTGTAGGTTTATGTCAATTATTGCCTAGCACGGCTCATTTGCCAGAAAACGAGCTCTTAAATGCTGAGACCAATATTGAAACAGGAGCTGCGCATTTGAAAGAGCTCTCAGACGAGTTAATGCACCCGCTTAAAGCTATCGCAGCTTATAATGCGGGTAAAGTAGCCGTTAAACGCTGGGTGGCTCAAAACCCAGCTGAGATTCCGATGGATTATTTTGTAGAGCTGATCCCGTATGAGCAAACGCGTAACTATGTCAAAAAAGTGAGCAGCGCTTGGCTCTCTTATGCTTGGCTAGAAGGTCGATTAAGAAAAAATTTATATTCTCTCTAAAAAGGGATACGACTTATGTCGTATTGATCTTTGCTCCGGTTCTTGGCATAGCGAGAGAATGGTGATGAAACGTTTTTTTAAGTTTGCTTTCTCTGCTTTCTCGTCCATGGGTTCGCCAAAAAAAACCCATGAAACACATTTGAAAGATGTGAAGATTACAAAGTCTTTCGAGCCGATTCACTCTGAACGGGCAGAAAGGATCATGGACCGTTTGACTCAGCAGTCGCTTAGAGTGATCCATGAAGATGCTGAAGTAGCCGGTAAGAAGAGCCTTGCCTGGGTCTTATGGGCCTTCAAAAACGCTGCAGATGCAGAGTATCGAGATGGCATCAGTGTCCATGATGTCAGTGCGTTGGTCTATAAAGCTGCGAAAATCGAGCTGTATCCCATTAACGTTTCACGGGTGGTTCACAACTACACAGATTATATTCAACAAGTTTCACAAGACAAAAAAACAAAGCGCTACTTGTTGACCGAACAGGGTATGGCGGAAGTTGCTAAGCTTGCACTGGTTGACAAACACTAGTCCGAGCCTTAGAAGGGACCCACTTTGACGGCCCCTTCGTCTAAGGGTTAGGACAGCAGCCTCTCACGTTGTAAATGCGGGTTCGATTCCCGCAGGGGTCACCACTTTTTCCAAAGCATCCAAAACTTCTTTCAAAGGTAATCCCACCACATTAGTAGGACTTCCGGTCATATAGTCAACAAAGGGCCCACTGGTTCCCTGAAGCGTGCACGCACCTGAAGTTCCTTCCCATTCATTGGTTTCTAAATAACTTTCGATTTCAAATTTAGATAGTTTTCTAAAAACCAAGCTGGTTTGGACAATGTCATTGGTGATTTGACCTTGATATAAGACAGCATAACCTGTGAGCACTAAATGCTCTCTGTTAGATAACAGTTGAAGCATGCGGCGAGCATCTTTTTTGTCTTCTGGTTTCCCCAAAATTTCTTGATCAACAACAACAATTGTATCAGCAGCAACAATAGGCAGGTCAGTGAGATGGGCAACTGCTTGTGCTTTTTCTCTCGCCAAACGCAAAACTAAGTGAGCAGGAGACTCAGCATGTTTCTGCGATTCATCGATATTTGGATCTAAAAGAGTGAGTTCGAAACCTAAAGATTGTAAAAGTTCACGCCTTCTGGGTGATGTGGAGGCTAAAGCGATTTGAGTCATAATGCTCAGGGCTTAGCATGCTTAAGCAAACTTGTGAATTTCCAGAGCGGCTGCTTGGACTTCTTGCGCTTCTTGACCTTCAATGCTGAGCATGACTCTTCCCGCTTGGGGATAACTGCCGATTTCTAAGTTTGGAAAGCGTTTTTGGACGTTTTCTAACTCAAAAGCGATATCGCCTTCTAGTTTTTGAC
>JBAXMC010000051.1:0-10505 GCA_037134495.1 Myxococcaceae bacterium | reverse complement strand
CTTTCATATGCTGATATTATAGATGGATTTGAAGGCCAATGCGGAAAGCTGGCTAACCCAGTATTAGCCATGCAGCGACGAAAAAGAGCTGACATGTTCAGAAATGATACGAGTTTAATGCGCGGGAAACTGGTCTATTGGATAGGTGTTAAGAGGGCTGTTGGGCTTGCTAAATCAAAGAAAAAAAGGATTGCTCCTCTGAATGAAAGCGACTTCCAAGCGGTAGCAAAAAACCTTGGAGGAATTGTGACTCGCATCTCAGCCCAATTAGAAGACAAAGGGGTGCGGACAGCCATTTTTAACGAAACAGAGCTAATTGCTGAGTGTTATCGTGCAGCAAATCCCATTTCATCAAAGAGACTGGGGCCCCCTCAATATGACCTTGAAAAATATCCACTCTTAAGGCTCATGACATTAAGGGAAACACTGCTGACGGGTGCTGTTGTAGAGAATGAAGAATCCTTTGCTATCGATGAGCCACTACGGCTGCATAGGGCTCTTGGAATGCAGCGTCTTCCATCTCAAACAGTCCCAAACATACTAGGAGCTCTCCAGTCAAAAATCTCGTTCCCTTGTCGCATATCGCTGACTTTTGAGAGCACAGACCACGAAAAAGTTCATCATGATATCACTGTTCGTCGGAATCGAATGCTCTCACAATCAGCGGGTCCTCGCCGGGATTTGGCTGCCGAAGTCGCCGTGGCTGAGTTTGAAGAGATTCTAGGAAAGATGTTGGTAGAAGATGAACGGACGTTTGAGGTCAGTCTTTCAGTGATTGTGAATGCTTCTAGCCGCCCACAATTAGATGAGCTGAGTTCAGAGCTTATTCATTTATGTTCTGAGAAAGAAATCAGCTTGGTCACTCACCAATGGGCTCAGATACCAACATGGCTCTCTAGCCTTCCTGGTAATGGGTATCGGGCCTCGAAAAAGTTCATGCTGTTGACACGTAATTGTGCTGATTATTGCTTGTCTGGGCGTCCTAGTGAGGGCAATAGAACTCCGGACCTTCTCTATCATACGCGCAGCCATGGCTTATGCAAATTGAGTATAGGGGAAGATAAACCAAGCAAACATGCTTTGATGTTTGGGGGAACCGGCTCCGGCAAGAGCTTCCATGTGTCGATGATCATTGAAAATGCCCTGTCGCAGGGCCAACACGTGACGATTATTGATGTTCAAGGACCAGAGATCAGTAGCTATCGGCGAATGACGGAGCTGTTTGGTGGCCGATATTATGCGCTTTCAGACCCTGATCAAGATATTTGTCTAAACCCGTTCCTGCCTCATTCTGAGATGTTTTCTGAAAATGGTATTGATGAAGAGCAGCTTTCATTTTTAGAAAACCTGATTGTCATGATAGCAGACCCGGAATTGCTGAAAGGATCGGATGCGAAATTCTATAAATCCGTTATCAGGACGACGGTTGAACAAGCTTATATCATGACTGAAGGCACTGGCAGGTCGCCAATTTTTTCTGATATAGAGGCTGCACTGAAGGAATATGAGGGCCCAGAAGAAGAGTACGCAGTATTCGCGAGAACGCTTTATCTGCAATTAAGTGCATGGCTGAGCAACAAGAGACACTCGAGGCTTTTTAACAGGTCCCGTGAGTTCACAATGAATGGAAACTTCAATGTCTTTGACTTCTTTGGTCTTAAGGAAGATGAGGCATTGGGTGGGATTTTGTTACTTGTTTGCTCCAATTTAGTTTGGAGCCAACTGAAAAAATTAGACCGCAGCTCCAATAAAATGGTTGTGTTTGATGAGGCCTGGGCCCTTATTCAACATGAAGCAGGGGCTGAGTTGATTCAGAGCCTTTATCGAACCGCAAGAAAGTTTAATGGCTGCATTTTCGCTATCAGTCAGTCTGCCTCGGACGTACTCAATACGCCCGTTAAAGATGCTATCATTAACAATACGAGCACGTTTTTTCTACAAAAACACAACCATGGTTTTGAAGATGCGGCCGCAGTTTGTTCTCTCACAAAACGCCACAGCGAAATGCTCAGGGAGTTAGAATATAGGCAAGGAGAATACGCAGATTGTTTAGTGGTTGATAAAGCTAAATCAGATGCAATGATTGTGCGGCTTAAACCCACTTCGTTTGATTTGTGGCTCAATACGACTCATCCTGTAGACACGTCTTTTCGGGACCATCTTCAGAAATCAAAAAAACTTTCGTTCTTAGAAACGATTCAGGAACTTTCTGAGACTCACCCAAGAGGGGCACCAAGAGATTTTAAAATGGAGGCAATATGAAAATTTCACGCTGTATCTGTTGTCTAACCTACCTATCTGGCTCTTTTGCGATTGCGAGTACGCTTGGGATCCCAGACTCAGACACAACGTTGCAGGCGCAAACTTTATATGAAAATTTTGTTCAGAATATTAATCTCAGCAAGATACTTACTGATACTAGAACTGCTCTTGGATATGCTGAAGATACATCAAGGGCCGTCAGAGCAGCTTCAGGTGTTGTACAATTCGTGAATTATCCGACAGAACTTGGTAACGACATCTTGGCAGATAGCATGGATGCTTTTGATAATGCTTTCCCTGACGTTAAGAACTCACAAAATAGCTTTCTTGAAATCCAGGGGAATATTGAAAAAACTGGCTCCGGTGGCTACGATCCTTCTTCTCTGCAAGAAGCTTTTGCTTATGCGAAAAAAACGAAATCAAATGTCTTTGATATCAAGGCACGTTTCGCTGATAAAGATGGTGTATCAAAAGCTCATGACAAGCTGTCCCAGGAATTAAAAGACGAACGCGTTAATGTGGATAAGCTCTATGAACAGCTGGAATCTGAATATAAGCGCAATGATTTAACTCCACAGGAAGCGGCTGTATTTCAGGCTCGTATTGCAGCAGAGCAGGCCAGGGCTTCGATTCAATCTGCCGCCAACCAAAATGAAATGGCCAGGTTAGAAAAAATTCGGTTTGATAACGAAGTTGAAAGCAGCACTAATGCAAACTCTTCCTTTAACAAAGAGATTGATTTAGCGAAGGATAAAATCCCTGACAGCCTTGCTCTAGACCCATGGAATTACAAAAGAGGGAAAAAGTAGATGAGTGCCCTACCTGGAACATTGGAACAATACATTACTTCTTCGCTTCACTCTGATGGATTTATGAGCATGACGAAGGTTGGTGGCGGCGTTCTATTGTTAGGACTTTTGCTTGGATTGCTGATTGAGTGGGCAAAATTCTATCAAGGACAGTCGGCAAATTGGATAGATCCGGTCATAAAGGTTCTCTTCATCGCTGCCTTGATCGGTCTGTACCCATTTATCATTCAGCTGGTGACTTCATTTGTGGCCTCTTTTGGTGATTTGGCGGAGGGTTCTAAAAAAGCGAGTGCTGTTTTTTCTGCGCGGCAAACGAAGATGCTTGAATTGCTCCAGACTGATGGTGATGGCGGATTTCTTTCGTCAATGAACCTTAACAATATGAAAATGTGGTTCATTAAACTTCTTACTCTTATTCTTTCATGGGTAACCATGGGTCTTATCGAAGCTCTTAAGTTCATACAGGCTATGGTGCTTCGTGTTCTAATCTTCTTGGGACCTGTAATGTTGGCATGTGGTGCACTGCCTGGACCGTTTCGTCAGTTTCCAATGAATTGGCTGATGCTGTTTTTTTCGATTTCATTTTGGTCAGTTGTTATGAGTGCTATGCTCTCCATGTTGGCTTCTATGACTGGCCAAACAGTATCGGGTGGTGAACTTGGATTGATAGAAGAAATCATCAATTCACTTACTTGGATTATGGTCATTCTGAGCATCCCAGCCCTGTCCGCTTCACTTGTCTATGGCGGTGGTTTCACCTCTGCCTTAAGCGAAGTCGCAAGCATCGCTACCGGTGGAGTTACTTCCTCTGCGGTTATCGTGAACACCGGTGCAAATGCAGCATCTAAAGGCGCTTCTGTTCTGGGTTCTATCGCATCTAAATTCGGAGGAAAATCTAAATGAACCCACTCCCTGACCAGTTTGAAGTATTCAACCTGCTTCTTAAAAACCGTCGCCATACGATGCTACGAGAAGCCATCGCTTATGGTGTGGCAGTGTTATGTCTCGCAACCGCTGTTTTGGCGTGGTCTAGACCGCTTCCTGTGGTGGTTAAGAGTGACAGACCCGATGAAGAAACCTATTTGGTGGAGGCTAATCACGATACGGCTGTCAGAGTCATTGATGCGAAAAAGTTCTTTCATAAAAAAGCGATTCTCATGAATGGCTGGTCATCTCCTACGGTTTTGAAAGACCTCTTTGAGGCTTCAACGGTTATGACTCCGAAATACCGTGAAAAGTATCTTGCCTATGTGAATGAGAAAGTAGCCGTAGACCCTGCTGTTGACCCCAGTGGCAAAACTGAAAGGGCGAGCGTTTGGGCCAGCCAATCGATTGATAACCAGCTTACACTTGATTGGAAAGAGACTGAGTGCAAACCCGCTGAAACCAGGTGGAACTGTCGAACAACCGGAACGCTTATTGTTAGAACATTAAATAATACCGCTGCCACCCAATCTCTTCCGGTTGAATTGAGGGCAAGCCTGGTTGAGGTTCCCACCACAGAAAGCACAATAGATGGCCTTCTGATTGATTCTTTTGAGCTCATTAAGGGAAAAGTATGAAAGTTTTAATATTAGTGGCAATGCTTGTTTCAAGTCAGTCTATGGCTGGTGCTAGCGTGACTAAGAATTTCACTCTGGACCCAAAAAAAGCCTTAGACCAATCCTATGACATTTATGTGGCTCCAAATGTCGGAACAACGATTCAGTTCCCAGAAGATTGGACCGGGAGCGTATTTTGTGGGAGCTGTATGTACCCAGGACAGACCTTTACGAACCAACTCTTTAAGCTTGAGTTAAGCGATAAGACGAATCAAATGGCTGTCTCTGCAACTCAAATCCCTGGGCTTAATGGCGCTCCGCCTGCACCTGGTTATATTACGTCTCTAACGGTAACTATGCGCACGGGTATTACAATTACCATACTGCTACACATTGCTCTGCCTGAAAACAGTCAAGCCAGGGTCATCTTCCAGATGCCGAACCAAGATATTTCCAATTCTATTCTAGGGCATGAACGACAAGAGCGCGAAGTTGAGTTTAATAAACGTGTTAAAGAAGCTGCGGGCGATAAAGTCATGGCTCTACTATCAGCTGGAGTTCGATGCAAAGAATTCAGTGGTGCGCCCTATAGAGACCAGGGGTTGGTCGTAAAACTTCGACAAATCTGCAAAGCCTCTTCTGCTGCTTGGCTTACGTTCGAGGTCCAAAACCGTCTTAAGGCAAGCGACCTTTCGCTTAAACAGGCAACCCTTAACGGGGGTGCTGATATTGAAAGCGATCAATGTTACTTTAGCAAACAAACCATTGGATTTGATGAGACAGTCATGGGTACAACTTGGATTGAACTGGCTGACAGTGAAAAAATGCCAAAAAGTTGGACATTAAGCGTCTTCGAAGATGGTGGCGCTGAAAGAAAAATTAATGCAAAGAATATTACGTTTTAGGGGGATAGATCGTTGATATGAGAAAGAAACAAAAAAATACATTAGAAAAACTAGAGCTCGGTCAGCCCATTGATGAGCTCTATGCACGCATAGCCAATCAACTACACGAGGCGCGTAAGCGTGTTGTGCGGTCCATCAATACTGAAATGGTTCAGACGTATTGGGAGATCGGAAGAGAAATTATTGAAGAAGAATTGAAAGGGAAAAAGCGTGCTGGTTATGGAGAAGAGTTAGTAAAAAGCCTCTCAAATCGTCTGACACATGAATTTGGTAAAGGTTTTACCATCACGAATCTGAAATATATGCGGCTTTTTTTCCTGAAATACCGAAGTCTTGAGATTGGTCACGCAGTGCGTGACCAATCTTCACAACGTCCCATATTTAGCAAAAATCTATCCTGGACACATTACCGCGTCCTAACAAAAGTTTTGATATTAGAGGCCAGGCTATTTTATGAGCAAGAAGCTATTCAGAACAATTGGTCTGCTCGTGAATTAGAGCGTCAGGTTAACAGCCTACTTTTTGAACGACTATCTAAAAGCCGAGATAAAAAAGGCCTGTTGCGCTTAGCTCAGAAAGGTCAGGAAATTCAAACCCCAGAAGATGCGATGAAAGACCCTGTTGTACTGGAGTTTTTGGATATTCCAGAGTCTCACAGACTGACTGAATCTAAGCTTGAAGAAGCACTTATTGATAATATGCAAAATTTTTTACTTGAATTAGGGAAAGGCTTCGCCTTCATTGCTAGACAAAGACGTCTAACGCTGGATGGAGACCACTTTTATGCAGACCTGGTTTTCTACCATGCCATTTTACAGTGTTATGTTGTTATCGATATTAAGACAAAAAAATTAAGTCATGCCGACCTTGGACAAATCCAACTCTACGTTAATTATTTTGATAAAGAAGTACGAACGGCCAATGACAACCCAACAATCGGTTTGATCCTGTGCACAAGCAAGAATGACGCCATGGTAAAATACACTCTTGCAGATAAAGCTAAACAAATTTTTGCCAGCACTTACCAATTCCACTTGCCAACAGAAGAAGAACTTGAGGTCGAACTAAAACGAGAACTCAGAGAAATCAAGTATCAGCTTGAAGATATAAATGGTGCCGAACCCCATGAAAAATAGTTCAGAAGTCAAACAACTCTGGTTGGTTCCCATGCAGGACCTCCCACCTGGAAAAACAAAACAGATTCTCTCAAGGAAAATTATTTTAGCTATAGCAACAATGTTTGGAATCCTAATTCTTCTCTTTGGTTTTACCACACAACTCGGAGCATTTGCAGACTCTAGAAATAAGTCTGATAGAGATACCACCTCTGAATCCAGAGAATGGATCCAGGATATAGAAGCCTATAAACAAAAAGGCAGCTTGGTAGGCTCAACCCAAAGAGCCCCAGCTAAAATACAGTTCCAAGAGCCCGAACAACCAAAGCCTGCCTCGCAGGAACAGCGCAGCGTGCCATACAAGAAGCCATCGCACGATGCCAACGTAGTATTTGCGAAAGCTGTCGTTAGCCAACCTGAAGCTCCCAGTGACCCTTGGTCACAAGTCTATGGTTCTGCCCAAGCAGTCAAAGCACCTAATCAGAATTCCAGCAGCCCCAGTATGGGCTATTCAGAATCTGATTCAGGAAGCGGTAAAGCCGCTGAAGGGACAACCTCAGGAAGTAGAATATGGGTAAGATTGAAGGGTGATGCCGCAAGTAATCCAAGCGGTCCAGTGATTGCAGTAACTACAAAACCAACCAGATTAGGCACAATCGATATTCCAAAGGGTGCCGAAATACATGGTGAGACCAGCGGCTCTGCTCCTGGAGCCAGGCTAATGATGCAATTTCGATTTATTAATATTCAAGGACAGCCGTCCGTCAGTATTTCAGGGCGTGCGCTAGCATCAGATGGGCGTGTTGGTGTTCCTGGAACGAATATTATGGGCGGAGGAAGTGATATAGGCGCAGCCGCTGCTGGCTCAACCATCGGTGCAGCAGGAAATGTTTTATCTGGGCTTGTTAGCGGCCCATCTCGCTTATTAGGAGCAGCGATTGATGGCGCATCCAGACCTGCTGCCGACAAGGCCGGCAGGTTAAACCATTCCGAAGAAGCGGTCGTTGTAGATAGTGGAGCTAGATTCCAGATTTATATAGATGAAGTTAATTCGAGATAGCGGATTTCTTAATTCGGAATTCTTCTTTCGTTTTTCTGAAAAGAGAGTTCAGGTGGATAGGAAACATAAACGGCCTTTTTTGAATTCTTGAAAGTACCCCGCCCTCCCAAATAGCACTTTTTTGAGACCCAATTTCTGATTTTTTTTCGCTTGTTTTTGCTTCGAGAGTGCTTTTTCTCAGTTTTCTCTAAAAATAGACTTTGGATTTTTGAAAAATGCGGATTGGATCGGATTTTGAATGCAGGGCTCCCTTGAAGGGCAAAATACCCACATTTTTTTGCTTATCTAAGCGAAGTCAAACTCATCTTGTCTGGCTGTACGACAGGCACGAGCTATTTCGGGTGGCGCAGTGGCCATTTGAAGCGATTCCAAAATATCCACAATAGCTTTGCGCTCGGTGATAAAAGAAATCAGCTGCATCCGGGATTCACAACGAGGACAAGACAATACGTCTTCTCCAAAAACTCTTAAAAGAAGTTGCGCCCAACGTTTACCTGAACCAGGACACTTTTTGCTCTCTGTCGTGGCTGTTTCATCACAAACCTCTTGGATCGGGAACTGTTGACCCGAACTCGTCACCAGCTGCACATCCGTTCGCCAACAGCTCAGCAAGTCCGACTTTTCGACTTCTCGAATAATCTTGTCCATCGTCTGAACTGCTTCCAGCGGAAACTCCCCCGAAGCCGTTTCAGCGGATAGCACCAACCATTGATATGTTTCCACCGCGGCTGCCTGGACGTTTGCAATACACGCGCTTACCTTCACACGAACGAGCATACCTGCGGGTCATCGCCAGGTTACTTCCCGCTTCGTCCAGGTAAACACGTTTTTCAGGAGCAACCTCAGCAATTTCCTCTTCAAAAACCTCTCGCCTTAATCTGTTTTTCTCTGAGTCTCGTTCCGTAGCATGACTAGCTTTGACTCCGGTCTGTCGATAACATTCTTCTCGAAACTCTTTAATTGTCCGGTCCGGTTTTTGCGCAACAACCTCAGCCAGCTTTTGTAGATCGGGGCCGGGTATTATGGGCACGGGTCCACCGCCATGGCGCTTGCCAGACCTAACATCGCCAGTCTCCCGTTTTAACCGAAGAAATCTCTTTAATGAAGCTTCACCTATTAGAAACCGGCTAGCTATTTCACGGAGAGTGCCAGCTGCATTTTCATAGGCCTGAAAAGCGCGCTGCCTTAAATCGATCGAAATTCTCATCCAAGTTACTGATCACAACTGCGTTCAATTGTCGATCCCTGAACTCTGCCTATTTACAGGATTATCCCATTTGGATCACGCTGTACTTTACTTTAGATACGCGTTATCTTACTCCATGGATTCTACAATATGTTAAAAAAAACAACCATCTATTTTGATGGCGCCTGTCATCTATGCTCCAGAGAAATGCAGAACTATCGAATACGAGAAGGTTCTCAAAATCTACATTTTGTCGATATTGCAGCCTCTGATTTTGATGCAAATACTGTTGGCCTTGATCCTAAAAAAGTCCAGGCAGTATTGCATGTTCAGCGCCGGGATCGAACTTATGTGACCGGCATAGACGCCTTTGCTGCAATTTGGCGAGAGCTACGTATTTTTCCCATTCTCATTTTTTTGGTAGAACATCAGCCCAGTCGGCTTTTATTCGCGATAGGTTATCGTGCTTTTGCAGCCATAAGACCCTTACTTCCAAAAAGAAAACGCTGTAGCTTAAGCAGGAAAAGTTGTTCTTTCAATAAATTCCATCGCTTTTGATTGGATACGCTTGAATTTATCCTTGTCTATGCGGTGCAGTCCGCCAACCATCATTTTCATTCTGGCGTTTGAATAAAAAAATTCCTGGTGTCGCTCAATAAACGACCAATAGAGGCCATCCAAAATTTCACACCATTCTCCTTTAGGCCAGTCTCCCATCTTTAGAATATAATTTGAACCACAGATATATGGTTTGGTGGCAAAAATTCCTCCGTCACTCATTAAAGCCATTCCATATACATTAGCTTGCATGACCCAGTCGGAAGAATCCACAAAAAGCTCCATAAACCAGCGGTAAACTTCGTGAGGAGAAGCTGTAACCAAATTGAAAATATTACCGAGGATCATTAATCGTTCGATGTGATGAACATATCCGTATCGCAAGGCTTTTCGAATGGTATCGTCTACGGGCTTAAGTCCTGTTGTGCCCTCCCACCAACAAGCTTTCAAACGCCGATTGCTGTTCCAAAAGTTTTCCGTTTCCATTTGTTTTGAAAAATTATGATATAGACCTCTAACAAATTCACGCCAACCCATTAACTGACGCACATAACCTTCGAGCGATGGCAAGTAAGAGCCCGGCATTTGAAGTAAGGGTTCTAATTTATTTAGTATGTCTTGAGGCGTAATAAGTCCGGTATTAAGACCAGGACTGAGCAACGGAATTTGATGGGCGAGTCGCTCAAAGTACCTTGCAAGAAGGAGCCCCGATTTGCCAGCAAGCGTTGAATTGGGTCAACAAGAAATTGATACCCTGATTATCTTGACCAAGCCTAAGGGCTACAAACGAGCAGATATGCCAACGATAGCCGACACAGTGTTGTGGTTGGCTAATTATGGTGGATATACTGGAAAATCCTCTGGTGGTCCTCCTGGCACGATTGTGCTTGGAAGAGGCCTCGCCCGGCTGCGCGATGCAGTTGCCATGTTTGAGGCCTTATCGTGAAAAAACAGATCAAAGATCAGCTTTTTCAAAGGGGGGGAGGACACGCCATCTATATTATGAGACTGCCTCTAGTGTTTATCTACAACTCTCCGCCTAAACGTCCTGTCTCTCTGAGACGTTTTT
>JBAXMC010000050.1:0-10568 GCA_037134495.1 Myxococcaceae bacterium | reverse complement strand
GTGTATAATTATAATAGTTTGTACTTAATTTTTCGGATACTTTTAAGGCATTAAAAATAAATGCCTGTTTATATGATAACAGAAGTGCTTTTTGAAAATCAAATAACTCGCCTAAATTGAATATCATGACTCATGAGTTCACCTTTTTTACGAAAGGTATGAAGAGGACTGTAATGCAGGAAATTAGTGACTTTTCCTGTGTAAATACAGGCATATGCACGGACTTGTGCCCCAAAACGGCTTAAATCATGATGTTCATGAAAAAGCTCTCCCCAAAATGGGTGGAAACGCCGTTCTAGGCCATCTTGAATCAAATCCATTTGTTCATCTAAGTAAGCTAGGTGTTTTTTTGCTTGTTCCATCTCAAGCCTAATACGAGCTGCTTCTGAAGTCATTTTGGCTGCATCTAAATAAGCCAATAACACGCGATGTAGCCCGATTTCATTGTCTAGTTCAAGTCTTTCTAAATCAATTTGAGTGAGGCGATCTAAGTCTGGCGTATAACGCATCGAGAGTTCTATTTCTCTAGGTAACTCGTCAACAATTAAACACGTGCGCCAAAGCGTTTCTTTGCGACTTCTGACAATATCCCCGTAAATATGATCACCGACATAGAGAATCTCTTCTCCCAGCAAACCTGTCATTTCTTCAAATTCATGAATGTTGCCGCCTTCATAAATAGGCTGCCCAGATTCTACTGTAATTTTTTTAAATGAATTTGGGTCTGTGAAAAAACCGGGTTTTTGGCTGTTTGTTATCACCATGTCAAAATAGCTCAGCCAGTCTTTGGCCAGATATTCCATGACGGTCTGAGTGTAATCCCAGTGACTGTTGGTGAGTAAGAATAATTTCTTGCCAGAAGCTTTGAGCTTGTTGAGCGTGAGGGCGATATCTGTATGTGACTCGATATAAGTGCTTACATTGCGTGTGATAATACTCTTGAGAGAGCCATCAGAGTGAATCATGTCGATCGCATGTCTGATATCATCGAAGATTTTCCCGTACTGGGGAGATTGGTCTTTAAGTAAATTAATAATATCGCAATACAAAGAAGACTCTGGCATGGCAAAAAGCGTGTCTAACGATGCAAAATCTTTTGTGATTTTAATTTTTTGATTTTTATACAAAGTATCGATTTCAGATTTCTGCAGGTGTTGATAACCGTGTATGGCGCGCCAAACTCGACCATGCATGTCCATTTTAAGCAAGTGCCCATGACGTTTGTCGACGACCAAACCTCGAATGCTTAAATTGGGGTCGTAATTAAAACGATAAAGCTCCTCAGGGTACCCCAAATGCTTCACCAAATAATCAATGGTCATTTTGTACTGAAGCGTTTCCATGGGTTCTTTGTGATAGTTTGCCAGCGTGTAATCCATGTCAAAACCAACGCAGCGAATCTGTGACAAGTCTAAATTGCGATTGGTATAGATTGCCCGAGTCGGGTCTCGCTGTAAGGTTCTTGGAGCATTCGCTTGTTCTAAAATCTCTAACGGTATGGGTGAAAAATAGTGTTCTGTCATAAAAGTCTTTCCCAAAAGGCCATTTTATTTTTAATCTCTTCTTGTTCACTGGCTGCTATAGAACCCGAGACGATTCCCGCACCTGCAAAAATATGCAACTCACAGTCTCTGATAACGGCAGCCCTGATGGCTACGTTAAAAATGCTTTCATGTTCAGAAACAATACCGAGAGAGCCTGCATAAAATCCACGATCAAAATCTTCTAAGTTTCTAATCGTTTCAAAAGCTTTATCAATAGGCCAGCCACAAACAGCTGCTGTTGGGTGCATGGCTGATAGAATATCCTGATCGGTTACGAAATCGTTTAAAATGCCCGATATTTTTGTTTTTAAATGCTGAACATTGGGTTGTTTTGCAATTTGTTTTGAATCTGTAATGCCATAATCTCGGCACAGCTTTCCAAAAGCGTTCAAGATATTATCGACGACTAATTGGTGTTCATGAAGGTCTTTAGAGCTTACGAGCAATTGCTGGGAAAGAAAATCATCTTCTTCTCGAGTATGACCTCTAAGACGGGTTCCTGCTTGAGCTTCAGATTCTATTTTAAGACCTCTGCGTTGGTAAAGACGCTCAGGTGAAGCACCAATAAAGGCTAAACCTGGTCTTGGTTCAAACAAAAAGAGATGAGCATTCGGGAAATAAATTTTGAGTCGCTCAAGCATAGCCAGAGGGTCTATGGGAGTAGGGCTGATAAGCAGGTGACGCTGAGCTAAGACAACTTTTTGTAATTGATGAGAGTGAATTTGAGCAAGTGCTTGGTCGACTATGGCCGGCCAAATTTCCTTCCCTTTCCAGTTGCTGGAGAGGGGTAGGGAGTCAGGTTTTTGAGGTTTAGCAAGAGATTTAATTTCAGTGCGCAATTCTTTTGGCACAATAAAGCGGCTTTCACCAAAAGGTTTCCATAATTCATCGCTGGGTTTTCTATCGTCAAAACGCAACAATCCTAAAGATCCTAAAACAGGCGTCTTGCTTTCGAGTTCTACGCCAAAGCCTGCTCGATCGCACCAATAATACCGAGGTGTGGGTTTTGTTCTAAGCCAACTTATCAGCGACATAAATTGTGGCGACCCCAAAACATAAAGAGTGCGATTGCATATGATCGATTTCTTTGCTCGAAAAACTTTCTACGGACTGGTTCAAATAGCGATAAGCTTGGCTATCTCCGGATATAAGGCCTCCGATTATAGGCAAAATATGTCTAAAATACAGTAGATAAAACCAGCGAATAACAGGATTCTTTGGCAGTGAGAATTCTAGGATAATGAGTCTTCCACTGGGTCTTAAAACGCGTAGCATTTCTGAAATCGCGCGGTCTTTTTGGGGCATGTTACGAAGTCCAAAAGCAACCGTGACAACATCGAAAGAGTTGTCTTGAAACACCAAATGTTGAGCATCGCCGCGTTCAAGTGAAACACAGGCACTGTAGCCTGCTTTTTCAACTTTATCTTGTCCAATGCACAGCATTTGTATCGCCATGTCTACGCCGGTGACGCTGGTAATTTGTCTTGAGTTTTGAACCATCATGAGTGCCAGATCAGCTGTCCCTGTGGCTAAATCTAAGACTTTGAGGTCTGAGCGTTCAGGCAAATAATCTAAGACTCTCCGACGCCAAAATTGGTCTTGTCCAAAAGAAAGTAAGCGATTGAGCAAGTCATAGCGAGGAGCGATTTGATTAAAGAGTGCGTGTACCAAGTTAATCCTTTACAGCGGGTCCCCAGTTTGGAGTCCAATATTCGCTTTTTTGCGTGATTTGTTTTTGAAAACTTCCCTCTAGGTTAGACACAAATAAGTCCCTAGAACCATTCCGGGTAGAAGAAAAGACAATCATTCTGCCGTTGGGTGCAAAAGAAGCTTCATCGTTGCTGCCTTGATCTTGGGTTACACGCGTGATTTGGCTTGAATTGACATTGGCTAAGAAAATATCAAAAATATTACGTTCATCTCGTCCCGTAAAAACAATTAGATCTCCAAGAGGGCTCCACTTGGGTGCTTGATTATACTTGCCCTGAAAAGTAATTCTTTTAATATTCAAACCGTCTGTTTGCATTGTGTAAATCTGTGGATTTCCAGAACGATTAGACACGAAAGCAATTTGTTTTCCGTCTGGGCTAAAAGAAGGTGATGTATTCAGTGAAAACCCCGAAGTTAAGCGTTTGCAATTTTGGCAATTTTTGTCGCACAGATAGATATCGCTTTTGCCTTCATGTGAGAGGGTCAGCGCAATCTGAGAGCCGTTTGGAGCGAAAGAAGCGCCAGAATTGATCCCAGATTTATTAGAAAATATTTTAAGATTGCTTCCGTCTGTTTTAATCGAAAACAAATCTGGGTTTTTGTTTAAGTAGCTGGTGAACAAGATGTCTTTTCCGTCTGGAGATAAGACGGGCAAAATATTAATGCTGTTGTTTTTGGTGATTTGTCTTGGGTTCTCACCATCGAAATCGAGTAAAATAATTTGTTTGTTTTTATTGGATGCGACGATTTGAGAATTAAAAAACCCAGATTCGCCTGTGAAGAATTTGTAGACATCATTGGAAATTTGGTGCGCTAATTTTCTTGAAACAGGTGCTTTGTATTTAAAAGTCTTATTGTTGGCTGTGACAATAATCTGTTCTTGTAAAAGATCAATTTTGACAGTGCCTTCTGCGATTGCTGCCAAAGTATTTTTAAATACGCCAGACAGTTCTAAATCGTTTAAGACAATTTTTGCGAGTTCGCTGTTTCCGGACACAGAAATCTCGAAGGGTCTAAATCGAGCTTTCTCGACTTTAAGCTGTCCGAAAACAGAGTTTGTGATGAGGCAAAGTAGCCATAAATATTTCATAGACACTCCAGAGGACAAAATTGAATCAATAAGCCTTCTGTCCGGTATTTTCGAGCTAATTGTAGCGGTGGCGCTCCAAAAGAAGATATTTTCTTGCTTCCAGTCAGCACGGCTTGATCAAATCGAATGTTCTTAGAGGGTTGCTCAACGCTAATTTTGAGTAACTCTCCTCTAGGCCCAATCCAGAGCTTAATTAAAAGTTTCAAATATTTTGCTTCACGATCGCTGATGATTCGGGGAATTTCATAATTAGAGCGCAACAGTTCTAAAACTTGTGCTTCATATGAGTCAGCTAATTCACTGGTCAGCGAGGTCCCTTGGGCACTGCCATGTTGCTTGCCCTCATTGCTAGGCTTTCCAAAGCGTTTTTTTAAGATATCTAACGGATTTTGTTTTTTGGGAGCAGCGATTTTTTTGGTTTCTGATTTTGTTTCTACAGATTGTGAAGCCTGACTGGCGTCAAATCTAGGCAAAAGCTTTTCGTCTCGCGGTTTACCTAGTTTGGCGAGCGTCACTTGAATGCTTGGAGAGCTCAGTTTTACGGCTGGTTCATAAACTGAGAAAGCAACATAGGCTCCTAGCAATAAACCATGCAAACACAGGCTGGCAAGCAGGGCCTTGGAAAATCTAGTCAACTTTTTCTCCGCTAGAGTCGGTTACTAAGCTAATATTATCAACACCGTTGGATTTCAAAACAGCCATGATTTTGACCACAAAACCATAAGGCAAATTTTTATCTGCGTGCAGTTGTATTTCTTTAGCGTTTTTAAGCGATGCGGGTAGTTGGTCTAGACGTAGCTCTTTGTCTCCAAGCATCATGCGCCGATCTGCGCTTAAACTTAAAGTGAGTTTATTCTCAGTGCTTGATAATTGCGCAGCGGCAGCTTCAGGAAGCTGTAAATCAAGACCTGAAGTCATCATGGGAGCTGTTACCATGAAAATAATCAACAAAACCAACATGACGTCAACAAAAGGAGTGACGTTAATTTCGCTCATGGGCTGGTAGCGGCCCGCAGAAGAAGGGTTCATTTGAAATGCCATGAGGCAGAGTATATCTCGCTTTCATAAGTTTGTGAACGTTATTGAGATCTGAAAATTGTGTTTCAAAATAAACTTCGGCTTTTTGGGATAGCTGCTGATATCGGTAAAAAATGAGTTTCATGTTAACCAAGAATTTCTCTATCCGCTTCACGTCCTCAAAATCAGATTCGCTAAAATTGAGCCCAGGGCGTCTGAGCTTGAATGTTAGATGTTGGAAAACTGAATTAAAAAAAGTGTCGATCAAAGCGATAGAGTTGCTAACTTTGTCTTTGTTCTGAGATTTGAATGAAGATTCCAAATTTCCAAGAAGATAATTCGTAGACAGAGCCGCTTCTGCCGGTAAAAAAGTTTGAGAAGCATGTGACAATGGAGATATAAGAAGAGCTGAAATCTGTAGGAACTTTAACCATGACTCAAACAAAAAAACCTCTTATTGGCCTAACAACAGTTCAAACTTCTATGGCGCAGCCGGTTATTACTGTGAACCAAAGCTATGTCAATCTTATTTCAGCGATGGGTGGTTTGCCTATCATGGTAACAGAAAATCCTGATGTGATATCTTGTTTGGATGGCTTGGTGATTATTGGTGGACAAGATTTAGATCCTGTTTTGTACCAAACAAAATCAAAAGTTGTTTACAGAACTGATTCAGAGAATAAACGCTACGATCGGCCTTTAGACTATGCACCTAATCGTAGACGCGATGATTTTGAAATTGCTTTGTATCATGCAGCTAAAGCCAAAAAAATTCCTGTCTTAGGTATTTGCAGAGGCTTGCAGTTAATCAATGTTGCCGAAGGGGGAACGCTCTATGAGGAATTGCCTGAATCAAAAATATTTCATGAAGCCGGCAAAGATGGTTGGGCACCAGGACACTTTATTCGAATAGACCCAGATTCAAAAACCCATAAACTTCTCAAAACAGAGCACTATGTAATGTCTTCGAGACATCATCAGGGCATAGATAGACTTGGTAAGAATTTACGTGCAAGTGCTTGGTCAGAAGATGACTTAGTAGAAATTTTCGAATGGGCGAGGGATGACCAATGGGTGATGGGTGTGCAAGGCCATATTGAGCAGACACGGCAGAATTATCCACTCTATGATAATCTGATGGCTGATTTTATGAAAAAGGCGAGTGCGTGCGATTAGGCAAGCATTGAAAAAACTATAGACAAATAGAGCTCATGCTGTAGCTTGTAGATAATATGAATTTTAAAGATTTGGGGTTGATAGACCCTCTTGTGCGCTCAGTGACAGAACTTGGCTACTCAGAGCCATCACCCATTCAAGCGCAGGCTATTCCGGCTATTTTAGAAGGTCGTGATGTTTTAGCTTCTGCACAGACCGGTACAGGCAAGACTGCCAGCTTTGTGTTGCCGATTTTGCAATTATTGTCAGACAAACCGAGAGCTAAACATAATAGCACGAGAGTTTTGATCCTAACACCTACGCGTGAACTAGCAGCTCAAGTTCATGAGAGCATTCGAGATTACAGCCGTTATTCGCCAATTCGATCCTGTGTTGTTTTTGGAGGTGTGAAAATTAACCCTCAAATGATGCAATTGCGTCCAGGTGTTGAAATCTTGGTCGCTACACCAGGTCGCTTGATGGATCTCCATGGTCAACGCGCGATTCAATTTAACGAAATAGATACTCTTGTGTTAGATGAAGCCGATCGCATGCTGGATATGGGCTTTGTGCATGAGATTAAACGCATTATTAAACTCTTGCCTCAAAAACGTCAAAACTTGCTTTTCTCTGCGACGTTTTCAGAAGAAATCCGTAACTTGGTGAAAGGCATTTTAAGCAACCCAGTCGAAATCGATGTGGCTCCGCGTAATGCGACAGTAAACTCTGTTACCCAAATTATTCACAGGGTTGATAAATCTCGTAAGACTGAGCTGCTCAGCTATCTAATCCAAAAAAATAATTGGACTCAAGTTTTAGTGTTTTCACGTACGAAACACGGTGCAAATCGTTTGGTTGAGCAATTGGCTAAGTCTAATATTCAAGCAGCTGCGATTCATGGCAATAAATCACAGTCTAATCGAACCAAAGTATTGGCAGCTTTTAAAGCAGGCGAAGTTCGAGTGTTGGTGGCTACTGATATTGCTGCTCGCGGTATTGATATTGACCAGTTGCCGTGTGTTGTAAATTTTGATTTGCCTAATATTGCAGAAGACTATGTTCACAGAATTGGTCGAACAGGCCGAGCAGGGGCTACAGGTGTTGCAGTTTCTTTGGTAACCGCTGAAGAAATGCCGTTTTTGTATGGCATAGAAAAACTAATCAAGCGCAAGTTGGATCAAGTTGCTGTTCCAGATTTTAAACCCAGACAGAACACTCCCGACTTGACGACCGCGACGCGTAATGGGCAATTGCTGCATAGAAGGCGTTAGACTCTTATGCAATTACCCCTGTGGATTGGTTTTCAATCTGGTCCTAATTTAAAATGCTGGTATGCCCATGAAGAACAAGAATGGGTAAAACTAGGTGAGATTGTCAGCGTCGAAAACATATTGGGTCCAATGCTGTTTTGTGTTCACAAAGACCAGCTAGAATCCATGAACCAAGCTATCTATCTCGATGGTGACATTCATGAATTTCGCTTTTTTTTAAATAGAGATGATCTCACGCTATTGCCTGTTTATGAAACAGGAACACCGGCAACAAAAATCATGGCTGTTTTTGGTGAATTTTCAGACTCTTTGTATTCGCTTGTTCAAGCGCTTGATATGAGTTTTGTGAGCTTTGAATCGGCAAATCAACCAGGTTTGTTCAAACTTCAAGTTCGTTTTCCGGCTTGTTTAAAATTCGGAGAGTTCATGAGGATTTTGGGCTTGCTTCGAGCGGGCATTGAAATCCTGTCTTTTACCAGAGGTTTTCAGTTGGTAGATCTAGAGCTATGCTAGAACAGATTTTTCTTGCAAAACAAGTTCATGGAACTCGTGCTTTGCGCGTCACTCACGAAAATAAACTCGAAGATATTGCTACAGCAGAAGCCGACGCTCTTTGGACCACAGAACCTGGAATTTTAGTTGGTATTAAAACCGCTGATTGCGGGCCTGTCTTACTTCGTCACAAAAATAATTTATGCGTGGCTGCGATTCATGCAGGCTGGAGAGGTGCTGTGGCAGGTATTATCCCTAAAACACTTTCAGATATCTGCCAGAAATTAAATTTGAAACCTGTTGATTTTGAGGCCGAAGTAGGCCCCTGTATTGGCTTTGGTGTCTATGAAATTGGTCCAGAAGTCGCAGCTCAAGTTCCCGGGGCTTTTTTAAAACCGGGTCACGGTGACAAATCTTATTTTGATTTGCGTGGTTTGCTTAGATGCCAGCTTGAACAAGCAGGTATCAAAAATATCACGGTCTCGACAAGTTGTACTTACTCAGAACCTGAAAACTATTATTCAGCGCGCAGAGGAGACTCAGGACGACAAGTTAGTTTTATAGGAATCTAGTATTCTATTAACCATAGGATCTAAATAAATCATGCTGGCAATAGCCAGGCCTGTCAAAATCAAGATCACAACCGTCCAAGCCAACTTGGCTTTCGTATGAATCTGCTCGTTTTGCCATAACAGTGGCAAACAAAACGGACCTACAACGACAGCGAGCCCTAGAACATACTGAATCGATTCGGTATTTTTGGTGCCATGATAAGCGTCTTTAGCCGCATGATACATGAGGCTCAAATAAGCGAGTCCAATAAAAATACCCGTGAACCAAGAAGGATCAAAGAATAAGACTAGTAACATGCCTAAAGACGCAGCCAATAAGCTGAGGCCGTTTGAGCGTTCCCCCAAATAAAGCTGGCCTAGGCCAGGCAAGATAGCAGAAAGCAGTGCAGCGCTTAACTCCATAGTGGCTTTTTCGCCTCCAAACCTATGAACTCATAAATCTCAACGCCATCTTGGTCGATGTCTTTTGTGCAGTAGCCGCTGACATAGAGCTTATGGAGATGCTCTCGAGCTTGAGAGAGGGACAAAGAAGTCTCCATAGAGACCATGGGGATTGTGAGAACTCCCTGATGTTTTTTGGCTGCTGTTAAAATCGCTCTTTCGCTGCTCAAAGCTTTGTGGGTAACAACTGGATTTAGCTGATTGTAGTTATGAACCAAGCTTGGCATTTGAAACAAATCAAACAGAGTGCCCAAGCCTGCAAAACCCCAAGTGCAAAAATATAAAACTCCTGAAACCGGTTTGCCTAAATAGAATCGGTGTAAGCCGGCTGGTCCTAAAAAGCTGACCAAGCATAAACCATAGCTGAGACCTAATTTTTTAGGCCTTTGGACCCACTCGCGTACGATAGAATCTAGTAAATCTGTGATAAATTTCATAAGTTCAGACTCTTGATAGCATGAGATTGCTTTCTTTGGCACAGTTTGGCAGACTTGCAGGCCCTATGTCCACCAACGATTTCACCCATCTGCATTTGCATACCCAGTATTCATTTCTGGACGGTGCAATTCGCATTAAAGATCTGGTCAAAAAAGTCGGCGAATTGGGCATGAAACAAGTCGCTGTGACAGACCACGGTAACATGTACGGGGCACTCGATTTTTATACCCAAGCTAAGAAAGCAGGCATCAAACCCATCATGGGCATGGAAGCCTATATCACGGGAAAAGCCAAACACACCGATAAGATTCGTGAGAATTTCCACTTGGTTTTGTTGGCCGAAAATGAGATCGGCTATGGTAATTTAAGAAAACTCTCATCGAAAGCTTTTCTAGATGGCAAATATTTTTATCCTAGAATCGACAAAGAATTACTCTACCAACATCGAGAAGGCATTATTGCCAGTACTGCTTGTTTAGGCGGTGAAGTCGGTAAAAAATGCGCCAAAGGTGATCTTGATGGTGCTCTTGAAGCCGTTCGCGAGTTTAAACGAATCTTGGGCCCCGAGCACTTCTTCTTAGAAGTTCAACCCAATGGCATCGATATTCAAAATAATGTTAACGCCTACTTAGCTCAGATGGCAAAAGACGAGGGTCTTAGACTTATTGCCACTAATGATTGCCATTATGTGAATCGCAGTGAGCATGATGCCCAAAATATTTTGATGGCCATACGTCAGCAAAAAGCCTGGGATGACCCGACGCTTCACAAACACGAGACCGATGCATTTTATATTCGTTCAGGTCAGGAAATGTGGGATTTGCTCAAAGACGACTAT
>JBAXMC010000049.1:0-10654 GCA_037134495.1 Myxococcaceae bacterium | reverse complement strand
GCGCCTGCATAGATTGCATCCAACGACTGAGAATAAGTAGGCTCACTTTTTTCGTGCAAAAATGGTGCAAAATTGGAGGAGTTTTTTGCTTTGCAACCATAATCAGGGCATGTTTGAGATACAGTCTCCCAAACGGTACAGTCACAATAGCCAGCATTATAGTAACAATCGTTGGGGTCTGAACTATAACAAGTCACACTATTTTGCGTACAATAGTAATCTAGACAATTCTTATAACTACAGTCATGAAACGAAACAATCGCTTGGTCAGGGAACTGGCTGCTAGCATCGCAATACCCTTCGCTGGAAGCAACCCCTGCAACAATTCCTGCGGCAACCATCATCACGGCTCCCGATGCCGTAAGGGCCGCACCCACACCAATCCCAACGGGATTTTGTGCCAAGACCAGATTAGAACATAAAAAAACACCTAAAAAACAAATCAGTCTTAATTTCATGAGTTTTTCTCCCTTTTTAAAGAGAGAACCGCTTCATAAGAGAAAATCATTCCGTTCGTTGATCAATGCCTGGATTCTAACTTATCCAAAATATCTTCCAAATATTCAGCCTGTATTTGCTGAATTTCCAATAAGCGACTGTTTTGATTAATCATCAAGTGATCCATTTTTTCATGAAGCATTTTGATTTCAAGCTCTGCTTTGAGATTAATTTTATAGTCATGCTCACTGCGCAGACGGTCTTTTTGTTCTTGCCGGTTTTGACTCATCATGATGATTGGCGCTTGAATGGCTGCTACACAAGATAAAATCAAGTTTAGTAAAATATAAGGATACGGGTCAAAAGCCGCTCTAAAAATAGAGTTTATCAGCAACCAAATACCAATGAAAACGAAGAAAATACTTATAAATGCCCAGCTGCCACCGAAAGCAGCGATCCGGTCAGCCATGCGCTGGCCCAGCGTCAGTTTTTCTTCGATGTCTTCTTCTATATTTTCAGATAAGATTCTATTGTTCGCAATCGAATCAATTGCCTCAGCTTCTAGGCGCCCCAAGTCTCCTTGTTCACCAATAATCAAGTTAACAAGATACAGCTTTCGATATTTATTCAAGGCTTCTATAGAAATCCAAGCGTCTTTATCAAAATCAGGGTAATCTCTTTGAATCAGAAGCAACAAATCAGGCTGCAAATTTTCCGCTTTTTTTGCTTCTTGTACGTCAACATTTTTTTTCGATATAAAACAAGTAACTTTATTCATAAATATTTCGACTCACGACAGGCCAACGCCTAGCTTCACCTAAAACACGTTTAGAAACCATCAAAATCGGTGGCGCCTGTTTGCGTTTATACTCACAGCTGTCTACTTGCCTGATAATTTGCTTAACTTGTTCAACTAACGCCCCTGTCTCAAGTGCGATTTTCTTGACCGGCATATCGCGTTCAAGATAGCGCTCTAAAATAACATCCAACAAGTCATAAGCTGGCAAACTATCTTGATCAAACTGATTCTCATGCAGTTCTGCGCTGGGTGCTTTTGTAATACTATTTTCTGGGATCACAAACTTTTCTTGGTTGATCGCTTTAGCCAGTTCCCAGACCTGAGTCTTATACAAATCACCCAGTGGCATTAGGGCTCCACAAAGATCACCATAGAGTGTTCCGTAACCCATTGCGAGCTCGCTCTTATTGCTGGTTGCCAATACAAAATAGCCTGTCTCGTTAGATAATCCCATCAAGATCACCGCACGGACGCGCGCTTGCAAATTTTGATCGCTCAGGCTTTTTTTGAAACTCAAAACTTGCCTAAAATTATTAACCAAGGGCTCTATTTGAATGGTCTGAAGCTTAATACCTAAATTACTCGCAAGAGCTTCGGCATCTTCCAAAGAGTGCTGCGAAGAAAAACGGCTTGGCAAACGAACGCCCATGACCCGTTCAGGACCGAGTGCACGCACAGCCAAAGCCGCTGTCACAGCAGAATCAATGCCACCTGATAAACCCACCAAAACACCAGGAGCCCCTGTCTTGTTAATGTAATCTTGAATACCCAGAGAAAGCGCTTTAATCAGCATCTAGCACCCACAAATCTTCTTCAAAGCTTTTGGCCCGCCACAAGATTTGCCCATTTGAATCAATCGCTAAAGAGCCCCCATCAAAAATCACGCCATCGTTCGCGCCCACTTGGCCCGCGATTAAAAACGGCTTTTGGTAGCGTCTAGCTAGTTCACAAAACATTTGTTCTCGCTCTTCAGATTTGTCCAATTCAAACGGCGAAGCTGTCATATTAATCAAAAAATCAATTTGATGCTTTTGGACTAAATCTTGGATAGGATTTTCAGCATAACCAACGATTTCGCTCCAAGCATCTTCACAGATACTCACACCCAGGCGCTTGTTTTTAAAATCAAAATAATTTTTATTTAAATTATCGCCAGGGATAAAATAACGTTCTTCGTCAAAAACTTGATAGTTAGGCAATAAGCGCTTTTTGGCCACGCATTCAAGCTTCTGATCTACACATAAATAAGCCGCGTTATATCTCTCAAAAGAAGGCGCGCCAATTAACACAGGAATCGGCGATTTTTGAGCAATTTCAATTAAGCCAGCTTCACAAGCATTTGTAAAATCAGACAAAAAAACCAGATCTTTGAGTGGATAGCCACACAGAGCTAATTCAGGAAAAATAATCAAATCTGCTTTTTGAGCATGAGCCTGCTCAGCAAAAGTCAAAATACGTCGGCTATTGAGAGCAATTGCTCCAATAACTGGATTAAACTGGCACAAAGCAACTTTCATAGAGTTAAAAGCCTTGTAGCGGGCTTGGCTAATTTTTGCTACACCTGACAAACTATGGAATTAAAAGCTAGAGCGCACTCACTCAAACCAATTGTCATGGTGGGTAAAAATGGAATCACTGAATCTCTGCTTGTCGAGATAGACGCCGCATTAAAAGCACACGAACTCATCAAGATTAAGTTTTTGGAAGCCGCTTTGGAAATCATGGAACAAGATACAGCCATTTGGCTCAGCAAACTTAGGGCTGAGCTCATAGAAACCAAAGGTCATGTAATGACATTGTATCGCAAAAATCCTCCTAAAAAAAAGAAGGCATGAAAGCCAGGTTCCTCGGTACTCAAGTCCCCTATCTTGAAGGCATGCGCATCATGCGCGAAGCCATCGAACAAATAGATACTTTAGGTAATCAGCTCTTGTTTCTAGAACATGCTGATACGATTACGATCACACGCCAGCATGGTGCAAAAAACGTATTTCTAAACGAATTTGAGCTTCAAAAACTTGGGATTACTCTTGTTGAAACCGATCGTGGAGGCGACGCCACTTTCCATGGGACAGGTCAATTGGTTGGGTATCCTATCCTGAAGCTTCCAGCTTCTATGGGCGTTGTTGATTATGTGCGCAGCTTAGAAATAGCTCTGATAAGAGCTTGCCAAGAATTAAGCGTCAAAAATGCGCATTGTTTAGAAGGCAAAACCGGCGTTTGGGTGCGCAATAACAAGCTTGTTGCCATCGGCGTGGGCGTATCTAGACAAGTCACCCGACATGGTTTTGCGCTGAATATCACAACCGATTTAGAGCGCTTTACAAACTGCATGACCCCTTGCGGACTCACAGACTTTGGAGTTACAAGTTTAGAGCGTGAATTAGGCCAAGTTCCAAGTTTAGAAGAAGCCATGAAGGTCCTCTCTTGGCATTTGCGTGAAATCTGCTAGGATTACCAAACTTATGAAACCAAACGTTCATCTTGAATATAGTGCTGTCACCATCGTTTGCGCTTGTGGAGCGAAATATGAGACCCGTTCTACCGGAAAGTATAACATCGATATTTGCTCAGCTTGCCACCCGCACTTCACCGGAAAATCCAGACTCATGGACACTGAAGGCCGTGTTGAGCGCTTTAACAGGAAGTATCAGATCGCCAAGAAATAATATGTTGGCCAACTTACTTTTCATGGCCACCAAACCTTTGGTAGGTGGTCAAGCTGTTGTGGAAGGCGTTATGATGCGCTCTCCCAAAAGCTTTGCCGTGGCCGTTCGAAAACCCGATCAAAGCATTGTGATCCGTGAACGCCAGTGGCTCTCTTTTTCTGAAAAACTTCCCTTTTTAAAATGGCCTCTTCTCCGTGGCGCAACCATGCTGGTCGAAAGCATGTATAACGGCATGAGCGCGCTCCAGTTTTCAGCCGAACAGGCGTTAGACGAGAAGACCTCTCCCAAACCCTCTCCAGCAACTGGAGAGGGCAAAAAGCTAGACTGGGCACTCATGGGCACCATGGCGTTTAGTATGCTACTTGGGATCGCGATCTTCAAAGCCGTGCCACATATTATGGCTTATGTCCTAGGCGAGTTCTTAGGCCACGATGGTCAAAGTGCCCTGCCCGTAACTTCTGTTTGGTTTCACTTGGTCGATGGTTCGATCAAAATGACCTTATTTATTGGCTATATTCTAGCCATTTCAACCATGAAAGATGTCAAGAGAATCTTCATGTATCACGGTGCTGAGCACAAATCTGTTCACACTTTTGAAAAAGATTTAGACCTCAATGTCGAAAATGCCAGACTCCAATCAACAGCTCACCCCAGATGCGGTACCAGCTTAATTTTGCTCGTGATCGCAGTGTCTATCGTTGTGTTTGCGTTTGTACTGCCTTTTGTACCGCCCATTACAGACAATAAGCTGGGCGAGAGTATTTTCTTAATGCTTCTCAAAATTCCACTCATGCTGCCAGTTGCAGGAATTGCTTATGAGTTCCAACGGGCTGCTTCTAAAAACCCAAAAAACTTCTGGATCAAGCTGTTTATCACGCCGGGCATGCTCATGCAGCGCCTAACAACACGTGAACCTACCGATGACCAACTTGAGATTGCCCTTGCTGCTTTGCGCAAAACTATGTGGCGCGAACAGAATACAGACCCCAATTCTTCAGCCATCGACGACATTCAGTCTTATGCTGATTTTGCTGGGGTGAAAGAAGCTTTGGCCCTATGATCGAGCTCATCTATCCCCTATTTGCTTTCATCATGGTCATCTGTGTACCTTCAGCAGTGGCCATTTGGGCCATTTATAAAACCTGGACTGAAGATCAATCATGTTAGACAAACTTGAAGAAATGGCCAGACGCCATGAGGCGTTAGTCGCTCAATTAAGCAGCCCTAATTTAAAACCCAGCGAGCTACAAGCTGCCAATAAAGAACGCACGCAGCTAGAACCCTTGGTTGAGGCCTACGAGCGCCTCAAAGCCCTGCACACGGAACGCGCTGGCAACCAACAACTGCTGACTGACACTGACCCTGATATGCGCGACATGGCGAAAGAAGAAATCGGCCGTCTAAACACAGAAGTCACTGAGTTAGAAGAACAGATCAAGATTCTGCTTTTGCCCAAAGACCCCAACGATCAAAAAAATATCGTGCTTGAAATCAGAGCCGGAACCGGTGGTGACGAAGCCAGCTTGTTTGCAGGCGAGCTCTTCTTAATGTACTCACGCTTTGCTGAAAAAATGCGTTGGAAAGTCGAAATTATGAGTCTTTCTGATGGCTCTAAAGGCGGCTACAAAGAAGTCATTGCCATGGTAACCGGTGATCAAGTTTACGCTTGGATGAAATTCGAAGCGGGCGTTCACAGAGTGCAACGTGTTCCTGAGACTGAAACTCAAGGCCGTATTCATACTTCTGCTTGCAGTGTGGCCATTTTGCCTGAAGCTGAAGAAGTTGATATTCAGATCGAAGACAAAGATATTCGCATTGACGTTTTTCGTGCGGGTGGCCCCGGCGGTCAGTCTGTTAATACACCCGATTCAGCTGTTCGCATTACGCACTTACCTACAGGCGTGACGGTTCAGTGCCAAGATGAAAAAAGTCAGTTTAAAAACAAAGCCAAGGCTATGAAAGTCCTTCGTGCTCGCTTATTTGACGCCAAGCAGGCAGAGCTCGATCGCGAACGCTCAGAAGAACGTAAGGCCATGGTCAAAAGCGGTGATCGATCTGATAAAATCAGAACCTATAATTTTCCACAAGATCGCTGCACAGATCACCGAGTCGGTGTGACAGTACATAATCTACCAAAACTATTTTCAGGTGACATGGGAGATTTGCTAGGCCAAGTGCGAGCGCACTTCCAGGCCCAGCAGTTATCTGGGAACAACTAGTTCGACTGAAGACCCTGCCAAATTTCAAAATCAATCGGTCGGATTTTATATCGAGCAATATTGCCCTCATAAAGGCTGTCCATCTCAACCTCAATAATCTTAAATAATTCTGCCGCATCTGAGTCCGAGAGAGGCAAAACTTTAATCAAACTCCGTATTCTTGGCACCAAGCGACTTCCTGATATTTTTTCTAAAATAATAGTTTGGATAATATGCTGAATATCATTGCGATGCTGGATCCTAAATCTATCAGGCTCACCCAAAACCTGTTGAACTCCTGAGTATCTCTTAGAAGAGCGTTGGTAAGCCCAACGATAGAGTTCTCGTGTTTTTGAAAGTTCATTTTTTTCGTAGATCTGCAGAAAAGACTCTGCGTAAATTTTCGGATCCACATCTGTGAAAGACAGCGGACGTAAATTTTTTCGAATCAACGGCAGATTCGCAACCAACCGAGCTGTTCGCTTATTCACATCTTCGAAGGCCTGCAAATACGAGAGGTGCACCAGCGCAAAAAAAGACTGCTCAAACGAATTTTGAATCAAGTTCAACTTTTGAACAAAAATTTCAAGATACTCTTTGATCAAATGAGGGTTATCCAGGGGCATATAACTACTACCGGAGATACCTACTTCAATTTGCCTAATACGACCTATGGCTTTCGGATTTCCTAAAAGCCCTTCAGATAATAACGCATGAATGCTGTAAATCGTTCTGGCACTAATCTCTGTTTCTTCAGAACAATCAACCAAATACTCAATCGCTCTCTTATGATTTAAAATCATTTGAGCTTCAGACAAGTCTTTCCCAATAGCTGTCTCACCTAATTCGATTAAACGTTTTGTTTCTAATAGTGAATAAGTATTGCCTTCAAGACGGCTAGAATTCCATGATAGATCAATCAATAAGCGATCCAAAATGTGACGCGCATAAGTCCCAGCAGGGCGCTCTACAGGTTCAGAACGACCCATCTCCATCAGGTCAGTTCGATCTGCTTGACTCAAATATTCTGTTCGATTGGGCTGATAGGATTTTAAGAAATTCTCCTGATACCCCACTTTTTCCTGAGAAATTTTACGTTTGGATTTTATCTTAAGTGAATACACGCGAGCGCGCGTTATACCATTGGATTCCAAGATTTCACGGGCTACCAACGATTGCAGCATTCGCTGCAGAGACTTTCGAGTGGCTTGGTCATCTTGTTCGATTCCTGCAGCAACAACTAATTCTCCTAGACTCACTGTAGATTGATTTTGCAGGAGTTTTAAGATCAGCGCTTCAAGATTTGTTTTTTGATCAACAGTCATTAGGACAAATTTTGTCCCAATTCTGTCCTAATTGCAAGCATTAGGACAAATTCTGTCCGAATAGTGTCCTAATTCGCTTGAACTTCTAGTACAGGTCGGCCAGCATAATGACCACATTTGCCGCAGATGTGATGAGCAGCTTTAGGCTCGCCACAGTTGGAGCAAGAGCTGTGTAATTTTGGTGTGTAGCGCATGTTGGCTGCACGTTGAATACGGCTTCGAGTTCTAGATTTACGACCATAAGGGACTGACATGAGAAAACTCCTTAAAAGACAGACGACCCTGGATAGCCGCTTTCATGCAACTTGTCAAACTGCCTACGGCTATCTTAGGATATTTAAATTACTCAGCTGAAATCACAACTTCAAGCAGCACGATATCTTCGAGTGGCCTGTCTTGGCGATCGCGTTTCACGCGAGCAATCTTAGGGACCAACTCTAGATTTTCGATCACTTTTCCAAAGACAGCATGTCGGTTGTCCAAAAATGGCGTTGGGATTTCTGTGATAAAAAACTGCGAACCATTGGTATTAGGCCCTGCATTGGCCATCGACAAAATACCCGGTGCATTGTGCTTAAGTTCTGGGTGAAACTCGTCAGCAAATTTATAACCAGGTCCGCCTCTGCCCGTGCCTTCAGGGTCGCCACCTTGAATCATAAAATCTGGGATCACGCGGTGAAAGATTGTTCCATTGTAAAAGCCCTTTTCGGCAAGTTTTACAAAGTTCTCGACAGTTTTTGGAACTTTATCGCTATAAAGCTCTACAAGCATATCGCCCATGTTGGTTTTAAAAGTAGCCGTGTGTTTCTTGTGTTTTGTCATGATTGCGGCATTATAGAGACTCTATGTGGTTTTACAATATCGGCACTTTATTCACCGGAACAGGCTTCTTACACAACACTGCTCTTAAAGTAGAAAATGGCAGAATCGCCGAAATAAGCGATCATATAACAGGCGATGTTGATTGCAAAAATCAAGTCATATTACCTGGTTTCATAGACTGCCACACGCACTTAGTTTTTGCAGGTTCACGCGCGCATGAGTTCGAAATGCGCTCTCGCGGGGCAAGCTATGCAGAAATCATGCAAGCAGGGGGCGGCATTCGAAATACCATGAAAGCCACACGCGAAGCTTCCAAAAACGAGTTGATCGCTTTCGCTTTGCCGAGATTACAACGCATGTTATCGCGCGGTGTGACCAGTATTGAAATCAAAACAGGTTACGGCCTATCACTAGAAAGTGAGCTTAAAATGCTTGACGTCATTGCTGAGCTTCAGAAGTTACAGCCTATCGAGATCAGTCCGACTTTTCTAGGCGCTCATGCCTTTCCACCAGAATTTGATTCGAATCGCGAAGACTATGTGAATCTTATTATCAACGACATGCTACCGGCTGTAAAACAGCAAAATATTGCTCAGACCTGTGATGTTTTTATTGAAAATGGAGCTTTCTCTGTTCAGCAAGCCAGAAAAATTCTAGAAAAAGCACTTGAATTAGGGCTCAAAATACGGGTTCATGCAGAGCAACTAAGCCACTCTGGGGGGACTCTCTTGGCAGCCGAGCTCAAAGCTTTAAGCGCTTCGCATCTTGAATATGCGACGCAAGCAGACGCCATGGCACTTGCAAAAAACAGCGTAATTGCCGAATTATTGCCAACAGCTCAAGAATTTTTGGGCATGAAGCAACTGGCTTCTGGAAGAATGCTCAGTGATGCAGGCGTAAAAGTAGCTGTAGCGACTGATTTTAATCCAGGTTCAGCCATGTGTGATGACCTGCAACTAGCGGCTCGTTTGGCTGTGACTCGCGGTGGACTCACCTGCGAAGAAGCATTATTAGGCATCACTCGTTATGCGGCTTTGGCTTTAGGCAGTACAGATATTGGGGTTTTAGAAGTTGGCTCACAGGCTGATTTTTGCATATTATCAACATCCAATTGGACAGATTTGTTTTATGACTGGTCTGTGAACCCTATTCAGGCTGTTTATAAGAGAGGTAGTCTGCATCGTTCAAAAGACCTAGCTTGATAAAAACTTTGACCAAATATTCTTCGGATCTACGACCTTCTAAAACATCTCTGATGCCATTTTCTATCAAATCACGTTCGAAAATTGTCGTAGCCGCAGGAGCGTTTCTAACAAGCCTCTTTAGTAGATCCCAGATAGAAGTTTGCGATTGTATATAGGCTAGAATATTCTCTTTAGATCTAATACAGCGTTCAGTCAGAGCAGCACGCTGAAGTCTTGCTTCTATCTGTGGATTATTGCGTCTTCTGCGAAGGGCTTCTTCTTCAAGCTTTCTATCATAAGCGATCCCACTGAAGCTTGCCTCTTGGATTTGAGCAACATATCTTCGATTGTTTGTTTCTTCTTCAAATATTGGAGATATTATCGGCTGCTGAGTCCTGGCAGGCATGAGATTTCTAGCTAAAAGATTCAAAAGTTCTTTTGGAGAAAGAACAGCAAAAGAGCTGGAAGCGAGAAGAAACAGCGCAAAAAACAGAAATAACCCATTAGATCTCATGGGTTATTTGATTGAGGGATTCAAGGCTACTTGTCAACAGAAGCCAAGAATCCAGCATCTGTCAAAAGGCCTAATCGTGTGAATGCCCAGGCTAAATATTCTGCTGGAATTCTTGGAACAGTGCCCATGTTGGCACCATCAATAACAACAGGCATATTAGGCCTATTGGCTCTTAGATTTAGCAAAGCAGCTTCTATGCCTGCTTCGATGAACCGGCGCTCTCGAGGGATTACGGCTGTAGGATTATTTGCGGCAAGCCTCATCAGTAAAGCCCTAATATCTGTTTGAGCTAAAACATAAGTTTCAATCTGATCTTGCACAATTTCACGAACTTGAGCCACAACAGTGCGTTGAAACGCTGCTGTTATGCGCGTATTCTGCGCTTCAAGAGCTGCTGCTCGGGGGGCTGTACCTGTCGCTCGGCCAGCACCGCGAGGCGGGCGAGATCTTCGACAGCGTGCTGAAGCGCAAGAACGTAGCGGCGCCGATCCGCGATCGCGCGCGTTTCCTGCTCGGCAAGGTCTGGTACCAGCGCGGCTACTTCGACAAGGCATCGGCGGCACTCGCGACCGCGGGCAGCGGCGGGCTGTCGCCGTCGATGGATGCCGAGCGCCAGATGCTGCTGGCGCAGTCGCTGCTGGCAGAGAAGCGCTACCAGGAAGCGATCGCCGTGCTCGACCACTGGCAGGTGGCCGGTACCTGGGA
>JBAXMC010000048.1:0-10765 GCA_037134495.1 Myxococcaceae bacterium | reverse complement strand
GCTTCAACGATATTGGTTTGCATTTTGGACGACGAGACCACACGACTATTTTACACGCTTATCGTAAAATAAACGCGGTTTCAGGATCTAACAACATGCTCCAAAGGGCTATTAATTCTGTCTGGGGCGAAATTCAGGTCGTGATTGACACAAGTCCCATCCAGATGCTCTAATCGCGCGCATGGCAAGAATAGCGGTTTTAGGTTCTGGAATGGTCGGTGAAACACTCGCAAATGGCTTTTTGAAAGATGGCCACGATGTTATGAGAGCTTCTAGAGATTTGACCAAACTCCATTCTTGGAAAAAACACGCTGGTGCCAAAGCTCAAATAGGTCATTTTGATCAAGCCTGTGATTTTGGAGAGCTCTTGGTTTTATCCGTCAAGGGCTCTGCTGCAGAATCTGTCGTTCGACAATGTGGGTCTCGGTTACGGGGCAAAACCATCATAGACACAACAAATCCTATCTCTGACGAACCGGCCGACAACGGAGTTTTGAGATTCTTTACAGGCCCCAATGACTCTCTCATGGAACGCTTACAAACTTTAAGCCCTAAAGCTAATTTCGTAAAAGCTTTCAATAGTATTGGTTATGCTCACATGGTACAGCCTCAGTTTGGAGCCACTAAGCCCACCATGTTTATCTGTGGCAACAGCAATGTGAGCAAAAATACTGTACGTGAAATTTTGCTCAAATGGGGCTGGGACGTAGAAGACATGGGTTTGGTTGAGTCCGCCAGAGCCCTGGAACCCCTCTGCCAACTCTGGTGTATCCCAGGTTTCACTAAAAACCAGTGGAACCATGCGTTTAAATTGCTCAAGATTTAGCGCTCACGCTTGACCTCAGGCCCCTGATTCGTTACCACTTGGGCCATGCAATTGATTACCAAAATTTTTGGCACCAAAAACGACCGTGAAATCAAAGCCCTTGGTCCCAGGGTGGCAGCCATCAACGCTCTCGAGTCTCAAGTTTCAGCTTTGAGCGACGTCGAACTCGTAGCTCGTTTGCAAAACTTAAAAGAACACATTACAAAATCTTGTATTGATAACAGCAAAATTGCTGTTAATGCTCTTTTAGACCCACATTTACATGAAGTCTTCGCCATTGTGCGCGAAGCCAGCAAGCGCGTTCTAAACATGCGCCATTATGATGTCCAATTAATCGGCGGTATGACTCTGCATAGCGGAAGAATCGCTGAAATGAAGACGGGTGAAGGTAAAACCCTCATGGCAACACTGCCCGCTGTTTTAAATGCTCTAACAGGACGCGGTGTTCATATTGTAACGGTCAACGACTATTTGGCCTCTCGTGATGCAGACTGGATGGGTCGAATCTATCGCTTTTTGGGTCTTCACGTGGGTGTCGTGATTCCGCATATCAACGATCAAGAAAAGAAAAAGGCTTACGCGGCTGATATTACTTACGGCCAAAACAACGAATTTGGATTTGATTATCTGCGCGATAACATGAAATTCGAATTGGATGATTACGTACAACGCGGTCATCAGTTTGCCATTGTTGATGAAGTTGATTCTATTTTGATCGATGAAGCCAGAACACCTTTGATTATTTCTGGTCCGGCAGAACAAAGCGCAGAAAAATATAAACTCACCAATTCAATTATCCCTCGCCTCCGAAAAGACGTTGATTTTAGCGTAGATGAGAAGAGTCGCGCCGTCATGCTAACGGAAACAGGCAACGAGAAAGCAGAGAAATTACTCGAAGTAGAAAACTTGTACGATCCTGTTAACATCGAAACATTGCATCATTTGAATCAAGCTCTCAGAGCACACTCGATTTATAAACGCGATATTGATTATGTAATTGAACATGGAGAAGTGGTCATCGTTGATGAGCATACAGGTCGTCTCATGCATGGAAGACGCTGGTCAGATGGTCTACACCAAGCCATTGAAGCCAAAGAAAATGTCAAGGTTCAAGCAGAAAATCAAACCATGGCTACGATTACATTCCAAAATTATTTTAGAATGTACAAGAAACTCAGCGGTATGACGGGAACAGCTGATACAGAAGCTGAAGAATTTGCTAAAATTTATGACCTCGATGTTTTGGTGATACCAACCAATCGAAACATGGTCAGAATAGATGAAAACGATCAAGTTTATAAAACAGAGCGTGAAAAATTTGACATCATTGCAGCCGATATCGAAGAAGCTCATAAACGTCACCAACCTGTTTTGGTTGGAACGGTTTCTGTCGAAAAATCTGAAATCTTAGCTAAAAAACTAACCCGCATGGGGATTGGTCATCATGTTTTGAACGCCAAAAAGCACCGTGATGAAGCCGCTATTATTTCACAAGCAGGCCGCCTTGGTTCTGTAACCATTGCAACCAACATGGCTGGTCGAGGAACGGATATTGTTTTGGGCGGTGACGCAGAGTTTATGGCACGAAATGCCGTTGCCAAACAACTTTCAGAATCAGATGAACAAATTGCTGAGTTTGCATTTCTCTCTGGCAGGCCAGATCTAATTGTCCCCGAAGAATCCAGAAAAGAATTTCAAGAGAAAGCGATTCAGCTTTACGCTCATGAATTAGAAAAAGCAGAAAAAATTTGTAAAGCAGAAAAACAAAAAGTTCTCGAAGCTGGTGGCCTTCGAATCATTGGAACAGAGCGTCACGAATCACGCCGAATTGACAATCAGCTTCGGGGACGTTCGGGACGACAAGGCGACCCAGGATCCAGTCGTTTCTATTTATCTCTGCAAGATGATCTCATGCGTATTTTCGGTTCCGATCGAATGATTAGCGTTATGGAACGCCTGGGGATGAAAGACGCAGAACCGATAGAACATCCTTGGGTGTCAAAATCCATCGCCAATGCGCAAAAACGCGTCGAGGGTTTTCATTTTGATAGTCGTAAACAATTAATTGAATATGACGACGTCATGAATCAACAGAGAAACGCTGTTTATTCTCTCCGTCGTCAAGTTTTAGGTGGCGAAAATATTCGCAAACTTGTTTTCGATTTGGTCGAAGATACAATCGTTAATTTGGTTCAGATTGCAGCGCCAGAAAAAACTTCTCCAAACGAATGGAAATTGAAAGAACTCTGCGACGACATCTTTGCGCTCACCGGCGTCAAGATAGAGCCTCTTAGCCTGCCACTGAACCGAGAAGAAATGATGGACAAGCTCTATCAAGAAATGTCTTCATTTTATACGCGCAAAGAAAAAGAAATAGACCCAGAATTAATGCGCCGTGTAGAACGCATGATTTACCTTCAAATTATCGATCAGTTTTGGAAAGATCATCTTCAAGCCATGGACCACTTACGTGAAGGAATTCACTTTAGAGGCTATGCTCAAAAAGATCCGAAACAAGAATATAAGAAAGAAGGTTTTATCTTATTTAACAGCATGCGATTTGGACTTAGACATGCGGTACTAGAGCGCATTTTTAAAGCTGAAATCAGAGTAGGATCTCGTGAACAACTTGAACAAGATATGGCGAAGCTAGAGGCCATGCAGCGCGCAGCGCAAGAAGAAATGAAAAATCGCCAGAAATTAGGACGAGGGACTGGGGTTCCTGAAGAAAAAGAAACACCCGCAGAATCAAAACCTAACAGACAACAAAGGCGGAATCAGCGTTGAGCTCTCCTAAAAATATTCTTGCCATAAAAAATCTCAGCCCGAAAAAATCATTCGGGCAAAATTTTCTAGGCGATGATTTTCATCTAAATACAATCGCGAAAGCTGCTTGTGATTTACGTGAAGATCAAAATTCTTGCGTCTATGAAATCGGTGCTGGCCTCGGAGCACTCACGCGTGCTTTATTAAACCAAGATGCTTTTGTTGAAGCGATCGAAAGAGATCGCGATTTGGTTCCTATTTTACAAGAATTATTTTTAAAAGAAATTCAAACAGGAAAACTCGTACTTCATGAAGCCAATGCCGTTACTTTTCCTTACTCAAAACACGGTGTCATTTGTGGAAACCTGCCCTATCATTTAACCAGTTCAATTTTATTTGAAGTAGCCAAACTACATGACCAAATTTCAGGCGCTGTATTTTTAATTCAAAAAGAAGTGGCAGACAGAATTGCCGGAGAGCCTGGATCGAAAATTTACGGATTATTATCAGTTCTGATGCAATCACGATTTGAAACTTCGATTATTCATGAAGTTCCAAGGGAAGCCTTTTGGCCGCCTCCACAAGTAGAATCTAGCGTTATTAGATTTAAGCCAAGATCAAATTCAACAAAACTGGATTGGGAACTTTTTGTTAAATTAGTTAAATCAGCTTTTGCGCATAGAAGAAAGACGCTCACCAATTCTCTTTCCAATTATCCTAATATCGAATCAATTTTAATTTCTCTCGAAATCAATCCGAAATCTCGAGCGGAAAATCTTTCCTATCAAGATTACGAGAAAATTTTGGCATGTCTTTAAAAGCAATCAGAACAATCGAAGAACTCGAAACTTACTTAACTCTCACTTCTAACGAAAGAGAAGCGATTACAGCACTCAGCGCGCACGGTGGATTACCTCTTCGAATCACAAAACACTATTTGTCGCTCATAGATCCAAAAAATCCTAATGACCCTCTGAGATTACAAGTCATCCCACAACAAGCTGAGTTTAATCTCGTCGATTTAGAGCGCCGAGATCCGCTTGGAGAAGAAGATCACGAAGTAGTACCTCATTTGGTTCATCGATATCCTGATCGTGTTTTATTGCTCATCACAGATCGATGTGCTGCTTATTGTCGATTCTGCACACGCAAACGTTGGGTTGGCCAGGGTCCCACACCTAAAACAGAGCATTTAAAGCAAGCGCTCGACTATATTTCTGCTCATCCTGCTATCAAAGAAGTGATTGTTTCTGGCGGAGACTCACTTTTATTAGACGATCAAAAGCTTGATAATTTGCTAAATCAAATTCGGTCTATCAGTTCTGTTGAGATTATTCGCTTGGCAACACGCATGCTGACTTTTGATCCAACGAGAATCACCGATAATTTAATTAGCATTCTAAAAAAATATCAGCCTGTTTATATTTTGTCGCACATCAACCATGCAAACGAAATTTCACCTGAAGCTGAAACCGCGATTTTAAAATTAGTCGACAATGGCCTGCCTGTTTTAAATCAAACCGTCTTGCTTAAAAACATCAATGACAGCCAAGAAGCTTTGACTCAGCTTTTTAGAAAAATCACCCGACTCAGAGCCAGACCGTACTATTTGCACCAGTGTGACATAGCACCAGGGACTGAACAGTTCAGGGTTCCACTGTATAAGGCCCAGGAGCTTGTTAAATCGCTTCGGGGTCATTTATCAGGTATTTGCCTACCCACGTTTGTGATCGACATTCCTGGAGGCTTTGGGAAGGTCCCCATGTTCCCAAGCCCGATTGTTGCTCAAAACAGCGAATTTGTTACGTTAGAAGGCTTTGCAGGCGAGCGCGCTGACTACCCGATTATCTAAGTTTTGTATTTTTCCCGAGATGCCCTCTATTTTGCGACAGGCATGCAAAACGGTTGAGTGATCGCGTAGGTGATTTGAGATCTTGAACTCCCAATCCAAAATGTTCTGCAACGATGTTTTGGATAATATCGACTGGGTTTTGGATTGACTCCCCTGTGTCATTCCGGCCTTGAGCCGGAATCCAGGAACCACGGTGAAAAAATTGAGTTTCAAGTTGATTAAATCTTTGCTCTAAAGATTCAACTCTGATTTTGATTTGTTTACGTAGCTCAACAAAAACCCTCATGATTTCAATGTTGATTTGGATAGCTCTTTGACTATGTAGGACACCGGATAACATAGCTACTCCAGACTCTGTAAACGCAAAAGGCATGTAAGGCTGAAATTTGGCGTTCAACCGTAAGGTCACAAATTGTGACCTTACGTCCTGACGCCATTTTGAAGAGTTTTCGAATTCTTCCCTAGTTACCTCAAACATGAAATCAGCAGGAAACCGTTCTATGTTTCTTTTTACCGCTTGATTAAGGACCTTAGTCTCAACCTGATAAATCTCAGCCAAGTCCGTATCCAACATGACTTGAACGCCTCTCAGGGTGTAAATATGTTTTTCGATTCTGTTTTCCATTTTGCTCTCCTTTTAGAGAGCCGCGTTGACAATTCGTCGCTAGACGCAGTATATCTGCCCTAACTCTGACGAGTTGCCGTACCCAACGTTTGTTCGACTGGGGGGTGCGGCCCTATTTGTTTAGAGAGCTTAAAACAGCTAATTTTGAGAATATATCAGCTGATCGACCGACCCTGTTTTAATCCGCGAAGCGGAGGCCGAATAAAGCCCCGGGCGTTAGCCCGCGGGAATTCGAAATACCACCCACCTCATTTTCATAATCCACCCCAGAATAGGCGGCATGCAATGCCGTGTCGCCCTTTCAGGGCTTTCGGTGTTGTGTGGTGAAGGGGTAACACCCCGTTTAAACCCGCGGGCTAACGCCCGGGGCTTTATTCGGCCTCCGCTTCGCGGATTAAAAACAGAAGATTAGTGACAGATCTACGGATTAACTTCTTTCAAGATAGAATCCAGTCGTTTTCTATCTTTCTCAGAGTAATCAGGCGCAGCTGGGCTCATATCTTGAAGCTCGTTCTCTTTGGTTGTAACAACAGGCAAATCGAGATCAAACAGTCTTTTTTTGATCGACTCGACAATAATCGCCTTGTCTGAGAAAATAAAATACCCAGCCAACAGGCATACAATAAACAGTATTAAAAATTTCATAACTACAACCGAATAGGCATGACCACACATAAATGAGATTCATCATGAATCCCCGTCAAAATGGCCGGAGAATAAGGATCTGTAAAGCGCATCATGATATTTGTATCAGATAGTGAAGACAAAGCTTCCATGAGATACCCTGCACTAAAAGCGATTTCCATATCAGGTCCAGTGTAGTCAATTGGCACATCATCAGAAACTTCGCCAGCTTCAGGGTTTACACAAGAAACTGTGAGCTCACCTGGTTTTAAGACCAATTTAACGCTTTGGTTTTTATCACTGGTCAAAACAGAAACACGTCTTAGACTGGCTGCAAAATCTGATTTAGTAGCCCTAATAATTTTATCTGATATTTTAGGGATCACCTGCTTATAGTCAGGAAATTTGCCATCTATGAGGCGCATTGTCAGCAATACATCTTCTGTTTTTAAAACAGCTTGTTGCTGAGAAAACCCAAGTTCAAATTGATGATTTTCTGTACTTGCATGAGTTTCCAAAATCTTCATGAGCTCAACCAAGCCTTTGCGAGGCAAGATGACAGGCATCGGTAGATCTAGCGTATTCTCATCCAATCTCAACATATATCGGCTGAGACGATGACCATCTGTAGAAACAAAAATAAACGGATCATGCGACGCTTGACCTGGCTCCAAATAAACACCTGTCAAATTGTAACGATTCTCATCGACACTTGAAGAATAGATTGTTTTTTGGATGGCTTCCAAGAAATTTTTCGTACTGATCTGATGGCAGGAAATGCCGGTAATATCTGGTAATCTAGGGAATTCTTCTGGCGGTAATGCCAACAAACGAGCCTGTGTTTTTGCACTCTTAACCAAGAGGTGTTGGTTTGGCAGCGTCAACAAAGTCACATAAGGACCTGGTAATAATTTGACAATATCCAACAATGATTTGGCTGAAACAGTAATAGCGCCGGGCTGAGTAACTTCACAACCACGTATGATTTGTAGACCAATGTCTAAATCTGTTGCGCTTAAACGCAAGCTATTACCCTGTGCCTCGAGGAAAACATTGGCCAAAATAGGCATGGTATTTTTTCGTTGAGCCACTCCCTGAAGCAGTTGGAGTGCCTTTGATAATTCTGATACGGCAATTCTAATTTCCATACGTTCTGATTAACCCGGCACGATTCCGCTCGCAAGGGTTTATTGATCTGGTGTATCGATCAGGTAGATCAGGCTGATCTGATGATGTTAAATAGTAATTAAAAATTTCATCATCATCATCAGGCCTGTGGAAACTGTGGAAAACTTTAAAAATCCTGAAATTCTCCACAGTTAAAAGAATCCAACCTGTGGACAAACCAGTGGGGAATCTGTGGGGAACCTGTGGACAAACTTTGACGCCGATCTTCTCCACAGGTTTCCCACACCTTTTCCACAGGTTGCCTGTGGAAAACCTGATCGATTCTTTGACCAGCTGTGGGAAACTTGATCCACTATATCTCAAATGCCTGTGGAAAACTTTTTTGGAAATCAAAGACGGATCTGTTTCTCCACAGGCTCTCCACAAGTTTTCCACAGGTTTTCCACAGCCCCTGTGGAAAATTTAAAGCCGTAAGAACGCGGTATAACGCGAAATTAATTTTTTTGAAAAAAGTTTTCCACAGGGGGTGACAAGTTATCGCACCTATGGAACTGTGGAAAACTTGATCTGTGGAAAAAGGTGGCCTGATCTGTGGAAAACCTGTGGAAAACTTTTGATGCTTTTGGAATCTATTTAGAAAAAAATCAAGTAGAGCAGCTCCAAATACACTTTGATTTATTGATGCGCTGGAAAGAGGTTCATAACCTAACAACGATCGGTGATCCTAAGAAAATATTTCTCTATCATTATGTAGACAGTATTTTGGGGCTGAAAGCACTGGAAACCTCTCCCCTAACCCATGAAATATATGACCTAGGCAGCGGTGCGGGCTTCCCTGGCCTTGTGGCGGCTGTTTTGTGGCCCGACAAAGATATTACTTTGGTAGAAACATCGAAAAAAAAATGCTCCTTTTTAAGATTAGCAGCTTCTTCGATGCGTTTAAATCGGGTGAAAGTCCTAGATCAAAGGGTTGAGACTCTTCGAGATGTTTCGTTTGCGATCTCTCGAGCTGCCTTTTCGCCTGGAAATTGGTCTGTCTTGGATTCGGCTATTACTTCGGGCGGCCAAATTGCCTTTTGGTTGTCAGACAAAGAAACTCCAAATTCTCTGCACTGGGTACTTGATAAACAGTCCTATTATGAGCTAGAACCAGGGAACAGACGCCAGATAGCGGTATTTCGCAAAATCTGACGATTTTGTTCCACGTGGAACGTGAGTTAAAGGGAAATGGGCAGAATATGAGCCGAATTATTGCGATTGTGAATCAAAAAGGTGGTGTTGGAAAAACGACGACCGCTGTCAATTTGGCCTCTTCGTTGGCAACACAGAAGAAGAACGTCTTACTAATAGACTTAGACCCTCAAGGTAATGCGGGAAGCGGCTTTGGAACAATGCCGGAAACTCACGAGAAAACGATTTATCATGCATTGGGTCAGAAAGCCAAGTTGGCCGACATTACGAGAGAAACGCAGATTCCAGGCCTCGATTTAATCCCATCCAATATTCAGTTGGCCGGTGCGGAAGTGGAACTGGTCGGAACCATGTCTAGAGAAACTCACCTGAAACGATTATTGCAGGGTGCCGATAAAAAATATGATTATATTTTCATTGATTGCCCTCCTTCAATGGGGCTTTTAACCATCAATGCCCTGACGGCTGCAGACGGTGTCTTGGTGCCACTTCAATGCGAATACTATGCCTTAGAGGGCCTGTCTCACCTGCTTGAGACGATTAAATTGGTCCAAGCATCTCTGAACCCTAAACTTAAAATGGAAGGCCTTGTGCTGACTTTGTTTGACTCCAGAAACAAGATTTGCCACCAGGTCGTTGCAGAAGCTCATAAACACTTTCCTAAAGAAGTTTATAAATCAGTTATTCTGCGCAATGTCCGACTTTCTGAAGCTCCAAGCCATGGTATGCCTGCGGTTATCTATGACCCGCGCTCAAAGGGAGCAAAGGCGTATGGGGCGCTCGCGAAAGAGATGATTCGTCAGCACACAAAGGGAGTGGCTAAAAAATGATTCCAAAAAAACAACAGATGGGTCTAGGCAGAGGGCTCAGTTCTCTTATTCCGAAGATAGAAGCTAAGTCAGAAAATGGTCTCATGCAGCTTGGGATTCATGAAATCAGGGGCAGCATAGGGCAGCCTAGGCAACATTTTGAGCAAAGCGCATTGGAAGAACTTGCAGACAGCGTCAAACGACACGGCGTATTGCAGCCGATTGTTGTCCGCCGGTTGCCCAAGGGAAGCTATGAGATCGTAGCAGGAGAGCGCCGCTGGAGAGCCGCTGAAATGGCAGGGCTTAAAAGCGTGCCCTGTGTTGTCTCAGACGTAGCTGATAAAGATTTGCTGACGCTGGCTTTGGTCGAAAATATTCAGCGAGAAGATTTAAATGCCATCGAAGAAGCTGAGAGCTACAAGCGCCTGCATGAAGAGCAGGGCCTTAGCCAAGAGCAAATCGCCAAAGCCGTAGGTCGAGAACGCAGTACGGTTGCAAATGCGCTTCGGCTGCTTAAATTGCCCACAGCAGTTCAGAACCAAGTTGTTTCTAAACGTATCACCATGGGCCATGCTAGGGCTTTACTGGGTCTTGAAGATCAAAATCTTATTCGGCAGCTTGGTGAGCAAATAGCAGAGCAGGGTCTGAGTGTTCGTGCGGCAGAGGCCTTGGTTTCTAAGAAACAAGCCGAGAAAAAACGACCTAAGTCAAAGAAAAAATTGGAATCTGGCGAAGAAAAAGAAGTTCGTAGGCGCTTAGAACAGGTTCTTGGAACTCAAGTAGAGCTAAAGCACCACCAAGGAGAGGGGTCCCTGGTGATTCATTTTAGCTCGATTGATCAGCTCAATGATTTGGTGGATCAGATTACTGCCCGGAAGGCCTAAACCCTTCTTCCAAAATTAGACTGGCAGCGGCAATCGAAGCTCCTGGTTCAAAAGAACGAT
>JBAXMC010000047.1:0-11438 GCA_037134495.1 Myxococcaceae bacterium | reverse complement strand
AAACCCATTCAGATTTCTTTGAGATCGCTCGATTTTCAAAAAGCTTGGCCTAAATCACTCTAACACTCTCATGGTGTATATCTATGGAGTGTTGAAGCTCGGCTCGAAGAAGCTTGGCATCCCATCGAAAAAAATCTTTTAGAAAACCAAAATAATTTATTTGAACACTATTACAAAGAAGCCAAGAGACAAACAGGTTCACGCAAGTTTGAATCTCAAGTTTTTATTCATGAAGACCCTGAAATTTTTGCAGCTGTTTTTGTCGGTGACCAAATCGCCAGTATTGCTGCCTTTCCTGAACTGATTTTAGGCGCTTTAAAGCCTTTTAACTTGTTCATGAAAGAAGCTAGAATTTTTAGTTTCTGCGAAGATGTTTTGTTGGTCTTAGACCCGGATGCATCGTTTGAATTAATAGAAGATTTAGTTGCAAAATCTAAAATTCTTCTCAAAGACCATGCTGGTGATGGTGTCGACGAACTGCAGTATGATGTCTTAATCGAACTGCCAGATTATCCTTGCGGGCAGTTTACGTGGAAAGAAATACCAGGGCCTTATTTTGATTTAGTAGACGCAGCTCAAGATGCAAAAACGGCTTTGCCGCCAGGTCGTGCAGAGTATCTAAGAGGCTTGTCTTACGAATTAATCCAATCTTGGAACAAAGCTGTTGAAATGTTCCGAATTGCTTTTAGGTATAATTTTTCTGATGGTGATATTAATCATGCTCTCGGCAGAGCTTTAATAGAGATTGGTCGTTTTGAAGAAGCTATCTCGTTTTTAGAACGAGCGATCGAAGTCTTGCCAGATGATCCTGATATCGCCAATGGTCTTGGGATTGCTTATTTGGAATCCGGTAAAAAAGAAAGCGCAGCTCAATTTTTAGAAAAAGCTGTGAATCTATCTCCTGATGATGCACAGTTTTTGTCTAATTTAGGCCGTTGTTATTTTTCAGGGAAACGCTTTCAAGAAGCAGAGTCCGTTCTTCAGAAAGCCCTTGAATACTCGCCTAATTTTTCAGAAGCTCATGCAACACTGGCTCAAATTAAATGGCGTTTAGGCGATTTGCAAACAGCCAGAAAACACGCTCGGAAGGCCTTTGCAGCCAACCCAGGGAGCCAGTATACGCAGGATCTGCTTTGGGCTCTAACGGTTGATGAACGCTAATGCTGCCCTCTTTTAGGATGCATTGACAGAGCAGTGTTTATGCATTAAATAAACAATATGAAAATAATAATACTGTCAATTTTCGCTGCTTTTTCCGCTTTCTCTAATGCTGACAATGAAGGGTTATCGTTTCAGAGAGCTGCAGATAACTTTATGAAGAATGAAGAAGATTACCAAGAAAAAATTAGTTGGGTGGCTGAACATTTTAAGCTATCTCAGGATAAGATTGAAGAAATTAATCAACGAGCTGAGGACTTTTTTTATAAAGGTTTTGATATTGCAGATTATGCAAAATGCTCTCCTTCAGAACTTTGTGACTGGTTAAAAGTTTTCAAGGCTTCGGCAAGATCGCTTGAATGGTTGCACTTTGAATACACAGTTAATAAGCATTTAATTTCTCATACCTATTTAGAAGAACGTGCGAAATTAGTCGAAAATGGGCGAGAAGATCTTATAAAAAAAATTGAAGATTCAATGGGCAAAAAAAAGAGTGGAGTGTTTGAAAAAGCAGTAGGGGTCGCGATCCTATCTTCAGCTGCGATCTATCTTCTACGCGATCTTAGACCCATTGCTTTTATGATAAGATTTGTACCTAATGCAGCAGCCTGGGTATTGGCACGAGCTAAGAATAACAATCCTCAAGGTGGTCGTATGCTAGGAAATCATTAGGCCCTCTTAGTGAATTACAGCGGCTGACGAACGCTGACATAAGCGCCGAGCAAAGCCAGCAGGCCTCCTAAAAAACCCAGTAGGCCTGGTGCTTCTCCCAGGAGCACAAATCCCATCGTGGTTGTGAGTATGGGCATGGCAAACAAATAAGTATTCGCATGAACCAAGTCAAGTTTGCTTAAAGCATGTGTCCAGCACCACTGAGCGACAAAAGCCGGTACAACCCCTAAATAAACACAAGACAGGGTTGTGCCCCAAGAAGCTGCTTTAAAATCAGCGAGTAATTCTACCCAATAGATGCTCAGAAAAAAAACAGCAAACCAAGTTCCTAAAGTTACCAATTCTAAAACAGGGAAAGTTTTGAGCAGAATTTTTTGAGAAATAGATTGAATGCCGCCACAAAAGACAGCCAATACAACCAAAAACAAAGCCAAATCATATTTTAAGTTATGAATGTCTCCTAAAGCAATCAGCAGCAAGCCTGCTAAACTGACACATAAGCCCATAAACACACTGGGAGACGCTCTTTCTTTCAAGAGAAAAACAGCGAGTAAGCTGGAAAACACAGGTGTGAGAGAAACCACAAAACTCGCGATTCCCGCTGGAATCTGAAGCTCGCTTTGATTCAGGAGCAAACTGTAGCCACCGATTCCGATGGGGCCAATCAGAAAGAGAAGAAAAGTTTTTCTGACAGAAATCCCATGGCGCTTTTTGAGTTTCAAATAGGGGATGAGCAAACAAAGGCCTGCTATAAAAAATCGAAACAGTGCAATCGACCCTGGTGAATAGTCGTGCAAGGCCACACGTATGGCCACAAAAGCCGTAGACCACAGAAATACGGCCAGCATGAGTAAGATTTGTGGAGTCATGTTTGATATGATAGCGCACTTGCTATGACGAATACACAACGCATCAACAACGAAGTCGTTTCTTTTCTAAACCAACCTAAAAAAATGATGGTTAACGGAGAATGGGTCAGCAGCTTATCTGGCAAGCAATTCAGTGTCGAAAATCCAGCCAATACAGATATTCTGGCGCATGTTGCTCATGGTGAAGCAGCAGATGTAGATTTAGCTGTAAGAGCAGCCAGAGAAGCTTTTGACAACGGTCCCTGGTCAAAGCTGATGGCTGCAGAACGTGCGAAGCTTATCTGGAAGTTGGCAGATTTGATGGAAGAACACATCGAACAGTTTGCTCAGCTTGAATCCCTAGACAATGGCAAACCGCTGACTGTGGCGCGCGCGGCCGATGTGCCTCTAGCGGTCGACATTTTTCGTTATATGGCCGGTTGGTGTACCAAAATGCACGGTGAGACTTTTCCGATTTCAGTGCCTTATACGCCAGATACACGTTATTTAACTTACACACTTAAAGAGCCTGTTGGTGTTGTTGGACAGATTATCCCTTGGAATTTCCCTTTGCTCATGGCTGCTTGGAAATTGGCGCCGGCATTGGCCAGTGGCTGTACGGTTGTTTTAAAGCCTGCAGAACAAACACCACTTAGTGCTTTGTTGCTCGCAGACTTGGTGATGAAAGCGGGATTTCCTAAAGGTGTTGTTAATGTTGTGACGGGCTTTGGAGATGCCGGAGCAGCTCTCGTACAGCATCCGATGGTTGATAAAGTTGCTTTTACAGGTTCTACGGAAGTTGGGCGTTTAATTTTGCAAGGCGCTGCGAGTAACTTAAAGAAAGTATCTCTTGAGTTAGGGGGAAAATCTCCAAATATTATTTTTGCAGATGCTGACTTAGACACAGCCATTGCAGGTGCCGCCAACGCAATTTTCTTTAATCATGGACAATGCTGTTGTGCAGGTTCGCGTTTATTTGTCGAACAAACTATTTTTGAGCAAGTATTAGAAGGGGTGTCTAAAATTGCCGATGCTCTTCATGTTGGCGATGGTTTTAACGCTGAAACTCAAATGGGTCCGTTGGTATCGAGAGAGCAATTCGATCGTGTCTGTAGTTATATCAAGTCAGGTGTTCACGAAGGTGCGAGTATAACAGCAGGTGGTAAAGCGCTTGAACGCTCAGGTTATTTTGTGAGACCTACCGTGATGACCCAGACAGGCGCACACATGAAAGTGATTCAAGAAGAAATTTTTGGACCTGTTGTCGCTGTAATGCCGTTTAAAGAGACTTCTGAAGTTATCAAAGAAGCTAATAATTCTGAGTACGGCTTAGCCGCAGGTATTTGGACGCGAGATTTGAGCAAGGCTCATGCCGTAAGTGCTGAGCTGCGTGCAGGAACAACCTGGATTAACTGCTATAATATTTTTGACGCTGCTTTGCCGTTTGGTGGGTATAAGCAATCCGGATGGGGCCGTGAAATGGGCAAGCAGGCTATGGATTTGTACACAGAAACAAAATCTGTGTGTTTGCCCTTGGCTTTGACTTGAGCTTTGTCGTATAGATTTTCTATGCGACTATTATTTTTGTTTTTGCTTTCTTCTTCTCTGATGGCAGTGGGTAATTTTTCGGCTCAGCCGAAGGGATTTTCCGTTAAGGGAGATGCCAGCAAAGGCAAAGAACTCTTTCAAACCAATTGCGCTTTGTGCCATGGAAGCAAAGGCAACGGTAAAGGCATTGGCGGTGAGTCTCTCACGCCTAAGCCCGCTAATTTTACAGATGCGGCTCTCATGAAAACGAAATCTGACTGGGAGCTGTTTTCTGTGATCAAAGATGGTGGAGCAAAGCACGGCTTATCGCCGTCGATGGCTTCTTATCAAAGTGTTTTTACTGAACAGAACATCAAGGAAATAATTCAGTATATCCGAACGTTTGCTCATCCATGAAGCATGTTTTGTTGGTTTTAGTTCTCTCCGGTTTTTCTTGGAACGCCTTGGCAATTCCTGCGTTTGCTCGAAAATTTAACGTTACTTGTACGACTTGTCACACAGCTTTCCCCATGTTGAACAAGACAGGACGTACGTTTAAAGAACGAGGCTACAGACTGCCGGATGAAGATGGCAATATTACAGAAGAGATGCAGAATCGTCTGAAAATATCAGACAGTTTGGTTTTGGAAAAAATGCTGCCTTTGGCCATTCGTGCTCAGACAATAGGCGTTGACTTGGGAGCAGCGAATCCAGATGGGTCGGGGATTCAAAATCAGTTTACACCTATCAATGATCTAGCGTTGTTGGCTTTTGGAAACTTTTTTCAATATAGCTCTTTTATGATCATTGCTGAAGCAGGAGCTCCAGATGCTGCCGCGAGTGCTACAGCTTTCGATTTTGGGGTTACAGCGAGATTTGCGACACATCCATCGGTTTATTTTAATCTGGCCAGCGGATATGCACCTTTGTTTGCGATTGATCCTTATCCATCGCTGATGAGCGTGGATGACCCGATTACGATACACGACAGAAAAATACTCAAAATAAAGTTTGCTGATGATAAGACGCTTTCTTTTTCTGATCCGATGCCCTTTGCAGCCGTTTATGGACGCGCAGGAAAGCTTTATTATAGTGCTAGCTTAACCAGTGGTCGAAACACTATTGCGGCCATAAACCCTCGTGTGGGTCAAGCCAGATTGGCATTTGATTTGACGGATACCTTACAAATTGGAGCCTTTGGGGTTGGAGGAACAGCAACGATGCCGGATGCTGGAGATGCGAAATTATGGTTGGCAGGTTTTGATACGAACTGGTCGACTCAGCAATATGTGTTTTCTGCTATCGGCCGTGCCACAGGTGGAGAAGGTAATGCTTCCGGAATTGGTTTATATCGTTCAGAAAAACAGCTTGCCATTTTTGTTGCCAGTGGCGCGTTTGGAATGGTTGCAATCGAACAACGCGACCAGCAATCAAGTCAGTGGATTTTTGGGATTAGCAGCGTTTGTGCGACAAAATGTCCGTGTAGGTATTGATACCAATGCAGATATCGTAGCTGCAGTTGACCAACCCAGACAGTGGCGTGCGACGCTGTACGGGGATTTCGTGTTTTAAAACTTTAAGAAGTGTTGTACCAGGTATGTTATGGCAGAAGCAGCAAACTCCTTCGGATTAAACGCAACTTATGTTGAAATCTTAAGAACCCAGTGGCAGGCAGACCCAGCCAGTGTGCCGCAAGAATGGCGAGATTACTTCGGAGAGGCTCCTGCTGCCCCAAAAGCAAAGAAACAAAATGTCGATCTGCCTGTCTCTCAATCTCAGTCTCAAACGCCGCTGATTGGAATTGCCGCTAAGATTGTCGAGAACATGGAACTCAGTCTTGAGATCCCGACAGCGACTTCTTTGAGGGATATCCCTGTTAAAGTACTCGAAGAAAATCGAGAGATTATTAACGACTACTTACTCGATGAAGCCTACCCGAAATGCTCGTTCACGCATTTAATCGCTTATGCAATTGTTCAGGCATTGAAAAAAAATCCTGCCATGAACAATGGGTTTTCAAGACAAGATTCCAAAATTTTTAAAGTGACACGCTCTGATATTAATCTAGGGCTTGCTATTGATTTGCCAGCTAGAGACGGCGGAAGAACACTCGTTGTTCCAAATTTGAAAGCTTGCCAAAATATGGACTTTTGGACGTTTTTTAAGGCCTATAACGACCTGATTAACAAAGCGCGTAAGAGCCAGTTAAAGCCAGAAGATTTTGAAGGAACAACGCTCACCCTCACCAATCCAGGTGGTATCGGGACGGTTTCGTCTAACCCGAGACTGATGCCAGGGCAGGGTCTTATTGTTGCGACAGGGCGTATTGGTTACCCGGCTCAATTTGAAGCTACTTCTCCAGAGACTTTAAGAGCGTTGGGTATTGGCAAAGTCATGACGGTGACTTCGACTTATGATCACCGAGTGATTCAAGGGGCAGAGTCGGGCCGATTTTTGGCAGAGCTGCATGATTTATTGGTGGGAGACGAAGAATTTTTTGATCGCGTGTTTGAATCTCTCAGGATTCCACACCATCCTTATAGATTAAAGGCTGACCAGGCAGTGGTTCTCGGCCAAAATGCCGATGTGATTCAGACAGAGCGGGCGATGCGGGTGAGTCAGCTGATTCATGCCTATCGTGTGCGAGGCTATTTGCTGGCACACACGGATCCGCTACATCTGAGCCCCAGACACCACCCAGAGCTTGATCTGCAAAATTACGGTCTCACAATTTGGGATTTGGATCGCGATTTCGACACACTCGGTGTGCTTCCTAAGAAATCAGCACCGCTGAGAGCGATTTTGAGACAGCTTCGAAATGCTTATTGTAGGCGAATGGGTGTTGAGTACATGTATATTCACGATGTCGCCCAGAAAGCATCGCTTCAAAAACGCATCGAGCATGAGCAAGAAGCTTTTAACTTAGACCAGAAGAAGCAAGCGCTGGATAAGCTTTTACAAGCTGAAGGTTTTGAGCATTTCTTACACAAACGCTATGTCGGCCATAAACGCTTTAGCATCGAAGGTGCTGAAGGTTTAATCCCTATGCTTCAGATGCTACTAGAACAACTGGTTGAATCAGGAGCCACTCAAGCGATGATTGGGATGGCCCATCGTGGGCGTCTCAACGTATTGGCTAATATTGTCGGCAAGCCTTATGCTGCCATTTTTGCTGAATTCGACGATATTGATCCTAAAAGTTTTCAAGGTTCAGGTGATGTAAAATATCATTTGGGAGCCAAAGGTGTTCGAGAAACAGCAGGCGGGCAAATTCAAGTGGAGCTAGCCTGCAACCCTTCTCACTTAGAAGCAGTGAATCCTGTGGTTGAAGGTCAAGTCAGAGCTAAACAAGATTTAATTAGCGATAACAATCGTGAAAAAGTCATTCCTATTTTGATTCATGGAGATGCGGCTTTTGCCATGCAGGGCGTTGTTTATGAAACGCTTCAGATGTCTAATCTAGAGGGTTATAAAACAGGTGGAACGATTCATATTATCGTTAATAATCAGATTGGATATACGACTTCTCCAGAAAAAGGGCGTAGTTCGCTCAACTGCTCTGATATTGCCCGGGCCTTGTTTGCACCTGTATTTAGAGTCAACGGTGATGACCCAGAAGCTTGTCTGAGAGCGATTAAAATTGCTTGTGAATATCGCATGTTGTTTAAGCGCGATGTTGTCATCGACATGGTTTGTTATCGACGTTATGGACATAACGAAGGTGATGAACCCAGTTTTACACAGCCTATTTTGTATGCAGCGATTCAAAAACATCCTTCAGTAGCAACGCTCTATGCTGAGCTGCTCATGCGTCGTGCTGATTTGAAGCAAGAAGAGCTAGAGGCCATGCAAGAAAAGCATCATCAGGTCTTTGAAACGGCTCTCAATGCCGTTCGTGAAAAAGGTCGAGCAGCTTTGCTCGAAGAATCTGTAAAGCCTGCTGCTTTGAGCAAAGCTTTACCGGCTGTTTCGAAAGAAACACTCGAACAAATTACGACAGCTGTAACTTCAGAACCTCAAGGTGTTGAACTGCATCCACGTATTAAAACGACGGTTCTAGAACGCCGAAAAGCAATGGTTTTTGATGGCAAACCCGGCATTGATTTTGGAATGGCTGAGATTTTGGCTTATGGTTCATTGGTGCAAGAAGGAGTCCCTGTTAGAATCAGTGGTCAAGATTGTGGACGAGGGACTTTTGCTCATCGTCATGCGGTTTTGTATGATGTTAATACAGGTAAGCCTTATACGGCTCTAAAGCAACTCGGTGATTTTCAAATTTATGATTCACCCTTAAGTGAAGAAGCTGTTTTAGGGTTTGAATACGGCTATTCGATTCAAAACCCAGAATCGTTGGTGATTTGGGAAGCGCAATTTGGTGACTTTTTTAATGGCGCTCAAGTACAAATCGACCAGTTTATTGCTACTTCAGAAGCTAAGTGGGGTAAAACTTGTCGATTGGCCCTCTTTTTGCCGCATGGCTATGACGGGCAGGGGCCAGAGCATAGTTCGGCACGAATCGAGCGCTTTTTGCAGCTTTCTGCTGAAAATAACTGGCGCGTGGCTATTTGTTCGACTCCGGCACAGTTATTTCACTTATTGCGCAGGCAAGCAAAAGCGCCGCAAAAGCCTTTGATTGTGTTTTCACATAAGAGTTTGCTGAGAGCTGAAGATGCAGCGTCTGCATTGACTGATTTTACAAACGCAGGTTTTGAAGAAGTTTTGTTAGATCCAAGAAGTCCTATCACCAAGAAAACAAAGCGGTTAATTTTATGTTCCGGCAAGATTTACTGGGAGTTGGATCGCTTAAGACAGCAACAAAAACTAGGTTCTGAAGTCAGTATTTGGCGTTTAGAACAGCTATATCCATTGAATTTGCCAAAATTGCCAGCAGTGAAAGACTTGGTTTGGTTGCAAGAAGAGCCCAAAAATTGTGGTGCTTATGTGTATATGCAAAATCAGCTTAAAAAGCTCGATAAATCAGTGCGTTATATTGGACGTGCTGAAAGTGCTAGCCCTGCAACGGGTTCACCTAAAACACATCACCGTCAGCAACAAGCGATTTTAGAAGCGGCATTTGATCTTTCAAAAGAAATTTCGAAGGATGAGGATATTCAATAGAACGAATGATTGTTGACGTAATCAAGATAAACGTATAGGAAATAGCGCGTGCTAAGAATAATTTATGTGTTTTTCGTGTTTCTAGTTTCGCAGTCAAGCTTTGCAACAAAGCTGCCATTTCAAGATAGTGGATGTGCCTTTCAAGTTTTCGACGCATCTAATGACTCTGAAGGCGATAGCTTACCAAGCCTCTCATCAGAATCTGCCACTTATTACCAAGTTTTCGTGGGTCAAAATGCTGGAGGAAATCAGCGGGAAGCTCATCGCAGATTATTGAGGTTACTACAGAGGCTTGGTTTTAACCCACAATTTATTGAACGCGGTCAATTCAATACATTCTATGTTGGTCTTGCTACAATTGAAGAACGAGATCGGCTTCTAACGTATCACCGGACGATTTTTGCACAACGCGCAGGAACCTTTGCCATATTTCAGCAGAATATGGATGAATTTGGTCAAGATAGAGACCTTGGCCCAGAACAAGCAATGGGCTTTGAATTGCCACGCAATCACCAAGAGGTTACCCGAGCTCGTCTTCCTCTTCCTCGTCCTACTCGAACACAAGTAGCTGCTGTTCCTGTTGTTCAGCAACTGTTCCAGGTGGTTGTTCATAATTTTTATATTCTCAACGGAGGAGATTTTGTTAGATTTTTGAATGCAAACGGATATTATCCAACCGTCCGACTAGAAGATCAGACAGGAACGAGGTTCGTACTGTTTTTTACTTATCGCGTGACGGCAGAACGGTTCCTCAATTGGTACGAACAACTAGAACGCGAATTTCAGTCTCGGTCTCAATTCCAACATCAGCCATATGCTGGTTTGGGTGGATTCGGAGGTTCAAATCCAAGTGGGTTCTTTTATTAGTGCGAAACCGATTAATAGAGGATATTGACATCCTATAATAACTATATAGTCTTAAGTTATTACGTAGGAGATCTCTATGAGATTTGTATTAGTTGTTGCTTTTTTTGCTATCTCTTTCAGTGTGTTAGCGGCCCCTAAATTCTCGGCCACTGTTTTTCAGCGTCCATTTACGATGCCGACCAACTCGTTTGAGAGTTCTCTTAGTTTCGACCGAGGAAACTTCTTGAAGCTTGGTATGGATTACGGAATTACGGATCATACGCAAATCGGTTTGTCTTGGGGTGGCTTTTCAACTGCTGGAGCAGACGCAACCCAGTCTGTTTCGCTGAATCTGGCTCAATTTCTGTTCGTAACCCATTATGCCAGCAGCATGGCAAAGTTCAGCATGCCGTTTAACTTTGATCGTATGGTTTTGAACCGGATCGATTTTGGAATGCCAACGTATGTTCCTGTTATCAGAGGACATTTTAACTTGGTTTTTTTGGAAAATCTCGCAAGTTTGAAATGGAAAGAAGAGACATTGGCTGAATTTGCATTCCATGTCCGATTTTCATGGCAAGCAACGCATGCACTTTGTTTGAACCTGACGACAAGCCCTGGGACTGTTAGAACAGCAGGTAATCATGTTCACATGGGTAGTATTTTGCCGGTTTCTGCAATGGCTATTTATGCTGTCACCCCCATGGTTGATATTATCGCTGACGCAGGATTCGGGGATGTTACCGATATTCGGAACCTAGAAAATTTCAGCATGATGCTAGGCGTACTCGTGAGAGGCGGCGACATCGAAGGCTAAAGTTTGAGTTTTTGCATTTCTTCATGGCGCTCTTTGTCCAAACTATGAACATAGCGCCGTGTAGTCTGGTCGTTTTCGTGTCGGTGATTGGCTTTAATATGCGTAAAGCGGATTCCGGCACGGTCTTGCATAGAAGCCGAATGATGTCTGAGCCAATGCGGTGAGAGTTTTTTCAGCTTTTCTATGTCTGTCTTCAGCGCTAAATTCTTGATTAAACTGCTCATTTGGCGGGTACTCAAAGAGCCTTGTGAACGCCATGAGGGTATTAATGGATAACGCTCGTCTGGTTCAGGTAGTTCGCTTAAGCGAAGCTGTCTTCGAAAGCGCATGAGCTCATTGAGTAAGTCATCGTTAACGGGTATTTTTGCGGATTTATCGCCTTTGCCAGTTACAAAGAACCACCAGTCATCTTGAATTTGTCTAAAATGCCCAAAGGTGTGCGTAAAGCCCGC
>JBAXMC010000046.1:0-11753 GCA_037134495.1 Myxococcaceae bacterium | reverse complement strand
AATAAACACTGTTGCTCTTAATCCCTTCTGGGGCACAGACTGCAGTGAGAGAATCAGCAGGATTCTTAGGGAAGACTTTTAATCCCAGCGCAACCACAGCTGCACGTGTAGCTTTTGCCATGCGAGCATGCCTGGAGAAAATATTGGGCAGCCCTTCTTCTTGCATCATTAAGAGTGCTTCTTGAAGACCCACCATGAGTGAGACAGCAGGTGTGTAAGCTGTTTGATTTTGCGCCTGGGCCTTTTTTTCTTTAGCTAAATCAAAATAAAATCTTGGCATTTTAGAACTCTGATTAAGAGCCCAGGCTTTTGAGCTAACCGATAAAAAAGCCAGGCCAGGTGGCAGCATCATGGCTTTTTGAGAACCTGTTACCAAGACATCAATCCCGTCGCGTTTAGGTTGGATATCCCAGACACCTAAAGCCGTAATAGCATCGACAACGAAAATGCAATCAGAAAGTTTTTTGATCTCTTGACCAATTTGTTCGTAGGGGTGTCTGGCGCCCGTTGAGGTCTCGCTTGCTACGCAAACCACTGCTTTGGTATCGGGATGTGCTTTGAGAGCTTCCTGAACCGACTCCAGAGTGATACTTTCTCCCCAAGGGACTTGAACAGAAACAACGTTTAGACCAAATACTTTGGCCATCTTCCCCCAGCGCTCACCGAATTTCCCTCCGTCGAGGTTAATAATAGTATCCCCAGGTGAGAAGAAGTTCTGAAAAATAGCTTCAAAAGCCCCTGTACCAGAGCAAGAGAGAGCTAAAATATCATCATCTGTTTGAAAGACCCACTTGAGTCCTTGGATACAATCAGCAAAGATTCTTTCGAAAGCAGGTGTTCGGTGGTGAACGATTGATCGAGACATGATGCTTAAGACACGATCAGGAACAGGAGTTGGTCCGGGTGCAAGTAAACGATATTTCATTTTGGTCTCCTAAAAAAGCTTTTGTAGAGGTTACGGGACTTGATGCTACCTCTTTTTTACATCGACTTTCAACACAAGATATTTTGAAGGCTCCTCGAGGACAGAAATTTGGAAATTGTTTTTTGGACCAAAAGGGCCGCTTAATCGACATCGTGATTCAAGAATCCGTCGATGAGAATGGTTGGTTGTTGACAAGCAGTCACGAGTCACCTGACAAATTAAAAAACTGGCTAGAAAAATATTGGTTCTCAGAAAGACTTGAAATTAAGACAAGCACTGGCCTCGGAGAACCAGAACCTGATAGGATTTCTGCTTGCTTACCAAAGGCTCCCAATGAGATTAACGAATCTTATAATCCGTTAGAAATCGGTCTTTCGAAACTAATCGCTTGGAACAAAGGTTGTTATGTGGGCCAAGAAGTGATTTCGCGTTTAGATACCTATGACAAAGTTTCTCGTCAGCTCATGAGTGTCTCATGCAAAAGGGAAGATTTTGAGAAATTAAAGCAATCTTCAGAGATTACGACCCTTTTGAACGAATACGTTGAAAATCATGCAATTGCTTTAGGGATATTTAAGAAAGCCTCATTGACATCTGAAGGTTTACTCACTACACAAAACGGCACGCCAGTGTGGGTCGTTAGCTCAGCCCGGTAGAGCATCGGACTTTTAATCCGTTGGTCCACGGTTCGAATCCGTGACGACCCACCAGTGTTTCAGTCAAGCAGTATTTTGAAATTATTATTAGTATTTTGCGTCATGTTTCTTGGTTATGGCGCTTTAGCTCTTAATCCTAATTCATCGACACTCTTGAGGGTGCTTCAACAAAGACAGCAGAGGGAGCAGCAAGCTCTCTATGCTTATCATTTTGCCATAAACACTCTTTGTCAAGATTGGCATCTTATCATGGGTCAACAGTTTGTGTATCCTGATTTTGTCGAGCCTGCAGATACAGCTTTTACGGTACAGATTAATGCACGTATCGATTATGCTGAAGGCATTGCCAGACAGATGGGATTCTTTCCGCTGGCTCGTCCTCAACCCATAACTCTCGAGCAAATAATTGAACGTCTGAATGCGGTTCGAGATTTTCCTGCTCGGCTCATTGGAGACATCATTCACACCGAACGAGAACTTATATTTCTGATTGGTTGGGTCTCTAATTTGATCAAACCGGAGGAAATTGCTCGTTTTAACTTAATGGATATTCGAGATGCTCAAAGATATGAAGAACGAAATTGGGGCGAAGCCATTCGAGAGCGTCTGAATATTGTTGTCGCTGCGGTTCAGTTTATTGGGACAGAAGCAGGGATGGAACCCTTTGTTCTTACCGAACCTTTGCAAGAAGAAAATATGGTTACCTGGGCCCATCGACGGATACGAGCTATGCTTGATTATCTTGACGAGCCTTATGAGGCATTGGAGCGTAACCGAGTTGAAGTGAGGTATTTTGTTTTATCCACAAAGTGGATGTTTGAATAAAGCCCCGGGTGGAGCGCAGCGAAACCCGGGGCTGGAAACGTTATCAATAATGTCCTTCTCCTCCCCGCAGAGCCGAAGGCTCGGCTGAATACCAATCCAGCAGATATTGTGAATTAACCCGTTTCAATAAGATTTTTTTTATTTTCTCAACTTCAGTCGAGCCTTCGGCTCTTTGGGTAGGGAAGGTGGAGGATTTATATCCTTTTCACCCGGGTTTCGCTGCGCTCCACCCGGGGCTTTATTCAAACATCCACTTTGTGGATAAAACAAAATAACTCACTTTAACTCAGTTACGCTCTGGTCATGGCGTTGAATCTCAGCATTAAGAAAATTGAGCTTTTCTTGTGTCACCTTGTTGGTTCCACGTTTTGCGTCTATTTTACGATAAGCATGCATGATGATTGTATGGTCTCGTTGTCCAAAATGTGAACCAATCTCGGCGAAGCTGATCTGCATCTGTGTTCGAATCAAATAAATCGCAATTTGCCTGGGTAATGAAATCGCTTTTGTGCGGGTAGCGGATTTGAGGTCTTCAACTTTAAGCCCCCAATGCCGAGCAACAATATTTTGAATTTTGCTGATAGGATCGTGTGGTTTCTCATCTTTTGATTGAGTTTCAAATTGATTAAATTTTTGTCGAAGCATTTTTATTTCACTTTCTACAGATTCAAATTTCGGAACCCAATCCAATTGCTGCACTTTGGGTTGCTTTCGAAGTTGAACGAAAGCTCTCATGATCTCAATGTTGACTTGGATAGCTCTTGGGCTATGAAGTACGCAAGACAACATGGTAATTCCTGACTCCGTAAATACGAAAGGCATATAAGGTTGAAATTTGGCGTCCAAACGTATGGACGCAATTTGCGACCTTACGTTCGTATGCGATTCTGAAGAGGTTTCCAAATTTTCAAATTCTTCCCTGCTAGGTTCAAACATAAAATCGCTTGGGAAACGCTTTATGTTTCTTCTGACTGCTTCTTTCAAGCGCTTAGTTTCAACCTCATAAATTTTGGCCAAGTCGGTATCCAACATAACTTGGACTCCTCTCAAGGTGTAAATACGCTTACTGATTGCGTTTGTTGAGATTTCGATTTTGTTTTCCATGATGCTCTCCTTTGGAGAGCCGCGCTTGACAATTCGTCGCTGGACGCAGTACATCTGCTCTAACTCTGACGAGTTGCCGTGCCCACTTACTTCCAAGACAGGGGGCGCGGCCCTTATGTTTTGCGATTCTAGAACACAAGTTTTCTCAAATGCATCAGGCAAACAGCTGAGAGTGCGGATGGCTTTGAGGCTTTAGTCGCACCAGGAATCAGAAATCTATTTAAATCGTTTAGCCTCGTGAAAGGGGTCTTATGCGAAAAAAAATTATTTTTTCTATTTTTGTTTTCATCTCGTGCTTTGCCAATGCCACTAAAAGTGAGAATGAGAAAAATTCAGAAGCCACAGATATTGTCATCGGTGTTGTTAAACATATTTCACATCACGATCTGCATAATACAAAACGTCTTTATTCTGCACAAATGGAGCTTGATACGGCCTTGAAAGGTTATAAAGGCGAATCTTGGGAAATTACTGTGACTTATTGGAAATCTTTAGAATCTCAAGGTGAACAGTTGGGTTCTCAGGGACAAAATGGTCACTTAAATATTGGCGATCGTGTCAAATTATGGCTCGATCGGCAAAATAATGGCACCTATCGCATTATCGAACCCAATGGGATTGAATGGTTTTAAGATGAAGCAAACAAAGCAATCCGCAACTCAGTAATAGTATCTTCGATGAACTCAAAGAGCTCTTGCTCTCCAGCATGGGCCGCTAACAACATCGGCCGCGCCATGGACGCTAAGTTTGCCCCTAGATTTAAAGCTTTCAAAATATCTTGGCCTGTTCTAACTCCACCTGTGGCAATCAGCGGAATCTCTTTGGAGACACTTCGAACATTTTTAATCGATTGAACTGTAGGGATACCCCATTCTCCGAAGCGAAATCCCATTCTGCGGCGCCGTTCTGTTTTTGCACATAACGCTTCAACTTTCGCCCAGGAAGTCCCGCCCGCACCCGCGCAATCGATACCCGATACACCCATGTTAATCATGCGCTGTGCAGCTTCAGAGCTGATCCCAAAACAAACTTCGCGAGCAAATACGGGGAGATTCTTTTTTGCAAAATACTCACACAATCGTGTCATGTTTTTTGAAAGATTTGTGTAATCTACATCGCCGTCTTGGCAGGCTTCTTGAACGGCATTAAAATGAATAAACAAAGCGTCGGCTTCGATCATGTCTATTGCACGCTGAACCTTGTCTAAACTCATGCCTTGCGCAATTTGAGCAGCGCCTAAATTAGAAAAAATCAAAGCATTCGGTGCATATTTTCGGACTTGATATGTTTTCGCGAGGTCAGGATTTTCGAGAGCAATACGTTGGCTGCCGACTCCAAAAGCGATTCCAAAATGCTCTGCCGCTTTCGCCCAAAGTTTATTTAATTCCTGCCCTCGTTCGATGCCTCCTGTCATCGGAGCAATCATGAGAGGTGCTTTGAGTTTTTTGCCCAAAAAACTTGTTTCAAGATTAATTTGTTCTAGCGAGATATCTATCGCAGCTTGATTCACAAGTTCTATTTGATCAAAACCAGCCGATTTTTGATATTCGACTTCTGAATTGAGACAGGCTTCGATATGAGCCAGTTTGGCTTTAGGCTTACGCATATTAGTCTATTATAGCAGCAGGCAATTCAGTAAAGTGGCATGTACTAGAACGCCTGCGAGACCTTTTTTCTTTGCGTTCTGGCAGATAGGCTAATCTTTTTTCAAGCTTAGCTCTCTCTTCAGAGGGAACTCTCAACGTAAACCCTTTGGGTAAGATCTGTCTGCCATCATGTGCATATTTTGTCAGAGCCGGGTTATAGGTTTTAAGCCAGACAGCTTCGATAGACTTAGTTGACAATAAATCATGTACAGAAATGGCTCTAGGTAATTCAATAATTTCATAAGCCCAGCGAGAAACAGGTTCTACTTCAGGAAAAATCTGGTCAGCTTGTTTGTAGATATCAACCGCAGCCAAAAACTCGGCGTAATAATTTCTGGCTGCAAAACCGAATCTGGGATTTTCATAGTCTTTCAGAATCACTTCGAAATCATCTGACTGTGTCATCTCAACTGCTTTGGCCATACCGCCTCTGCCATAGTTATAAGAGGTAATCACCAAAGGCCATTCTTTCAGAGATTTCTTGGCAGACTTGATGTACCTAATGGCGGCTTCTGTCGATACAATGGGGTCTTGTCGCTCATCTACCAATTGGTTCACACGCATGAACTCATGAGCTGTGTTTTTCATGAACTGCCAAATACCCATCGCCCCAACGCTGGATCTTGATTTCGGATGAAAAAGACTCTCAACAAAGACAATGCCGATTAATTCTTCTGGCAGTCCGGCGTTTCTAAGACGTGCTTTGATCTCTTGCTCATGAGCACCTGAGCGCCTGTAACCTTCTTCAAACTGGTCTTTGAGCCCATTTTGGGCGCGAATATTTTGGATTCTTTTATATTTATCTTTTCTAGGGTTATCTTCGATGGCCAGATACACTTGTTTCGCCAATCCTTTCAAATCATCTGCTGATTCCGGCTGACAAGCATCTAATTCTTTGAGGACAGCTATGAGCTCTTGTTTCCCTTTTTTAATCATCTGTTCCCTGGCTTTACCGCCAGCAGGAACATTCATAATCATGTAAACCAAACTGAGATCATCATAATCCGAGAACACAATCTGGTTGCTTGTCAGTTCGCCATAGATACGCTTCCAAAAAGCAATATTCGGTAACAAGATGTCGGGTCTTGGGAATTCGTCTGTTTGCGCATCCCCTAAATCAACCGTTGAGGTAATCGGTACCAATCTAGATAAATTGATGCTTTGAGCATTTAAGAACGTTCCTAAAAGACAGAAAAAATATAAAGTTCGCAACATCTATCCTCCTGATAATTCTTCAAGTCCGTCCTCATCATCGACATCTTCGGACTCTTCAGCAGGAATACTGCTAGAGGGTTCTGTATGCAGCTTTGCAAGGAAATTTCCAATACGGTCTTCAAACCAACGAGCCTTGCCCATATTTCTGGGTTTGCCTTGCACTAAAATTGAAAAAATCAGGGTGTCGTCACCTTGAGTATCAACATAACCAGACAAAGAACTCACTCCTGTCAAAGTACCTGTTTTAGCTCTTAAACTGCGTAAAGTAGGTTCTTGTCGCATGCGTTTAGAAAGTGTTCCTTGGGTTCCTGCTACACCTAAAGAGCTCACAAATTCAGAACAGACTTCGAAATTATGAGAAGCATACCCGAGCAACATGACAAACTGTCTAGCGCTAAACCGATTATAAGTGCCAAGCCCAGAACCATTGGCCAAAACAAAGCTATTTTTTTTAAACCCGACTTTATTTTCAAGGAATTTTCGTATTTCAATAAGTCCTGTGTCAAATTTCGCAGGAGAGCTAACTTGTCCAGCGATTGCTTTAACCAGCATCTCTGCCATAAAATTACTCGAAGTTTTGTTCGTTTCAGCGACAATCTGAGACAAAATAGGCGATTTGTCGGTTAAGATTAATTTCTCATACCCCAATACAGATTTTGGTTTGCCTTCAATCGAGATTCCTTCTTGTTTCAAAAAATAGCTAAAAACAGACTCAAAATATTGTGGCGGATTATAAATACGTTTTCTCACTTCTGCATACGGTAGGTTGGAGCTGATGGTCCCACCGAGCGACACCTGCATGTGGCTACCTAAATCTGAAATGCTTATTTTGGGACGTCCGCCTTTTGAAACAGTCCTAATTTGACCTGAGATTTTAATATAATCAGCCGGTGGATCAGGAGACACAACAGCCATTTCACCCACATCACCTGGCCTCACTGCGAGCGTCATCGTATTGTGATTCAGTGACAAGGCACTAATAGAAGCTGCATACAACTTTTGATTGTTTTTTTCCTCTTCCCAGCCCTTTGGAACGGTTTCACCTCCAAAATAGCTTTCATCTAGAATCACAGAGCCTTCTATTTTTTTCACGCCAAATAGTTTGATTTGTCTTGCCACTTTTTGGAGGCGCTCATTGGTAATGCTCGGATCCCCATAGCCTTTGACAACCAAATCGCCGCGAAGAATACCGGAACTTACAGGACCGGTTGTATAATATTCTGTTGAAAATCGATATTCTGGGTGCAAAATTTCGAGTGCGGCCAGAGTTGTGATGAGCTTGACATTGCTGGCGGGGTTTAGAAGCAAATTGGCGTTATGTTCTGCAATGATTTCGTTCGTTTTTTGAGAAGCCACGAGAAAACTCACCTGAGTGTTCTTGAAGCGGTTCAAAATAGCATCAAATTCTTTCTGGCTATGCAAAGAAGAACTAAGCATCAAAAGACAGAATAAAAAAATCTGTTTAAACATAGAATAATTCTAGCATAGGGCGCGTTGGAGATTCAAAGGAGAAACAATTATGTTTCGTTTCACATTTGCCATGGTCGCTTGCTTGGCCTTCGCTGTTCCAAGCCAGGCATTCTTCACAGAACTGGTACAGTCCGCAGAAACTTTGCTCGCAACCCATGAAGTAGAGCTCAAAAAAGGCGAAAAATCAGCGGAAGAATTGGCTGAGGGGCTCGATAAGAAACTGAATAATTGGAAAGAGTTACTGAAGGAAACTTTTGAAAAAGTTTCTAAGTCCAAACTTATTCCAGCCAAGTTTAAGCAATCGCTGATAGACGCCCTGGGTGTTCTAGAACAAGAAATTACACATAAAATAGAAGATGCTAAAAAGGCGCTTTCAGCGCCTCAACCGACGGACCTGTGAACAAGAGCAGCCTAGGCTTTCAGGCGGTTTTACCAAGACTGACTCGGATTTCGGTTCTGTCTTGGGCTCTACTCTCTGCGCTGGGCTCTCAACGACTTTTGCGGGAAAGATTATTGTAGGGTTCCTGGGCGCAACAGAAGTTGCTGGAATTACAATTGGAGCTCGCTCTTTTTCTTCGCGAGCACTTTTGATCCATTGGGAAATAAAACTAAAATAGGGATCTAGACGCATGGCTGTTTTTTCGCCAGTGATCAAACCAATAACTCTATCTTCTCCTGAATCCAGCACTGCCCAGACAGGGGAGCCGATTAAGGCAGGTTTACTGCTGAAAATTGTGAATTTCGTTGATTCCAATATATCTATCCAGCTTTCAACAGGCTGCCCAGCACTTAAAAATTGAATTTTTCTGTTGCCTTCTTTTAAATATTTAAGCTCGCTGGTTTGAATCAACCTGGCGGGATGTGGCAAAGAATAATCCAACATAAATATCGCCAAATTAGAGGCTGCGTCTCCAACGAAGTAACTAATTGTAGTTTGATAGGAATCCAATTCGACTTTCGTCCGTTTTCCCATGCAGTTCTTCAATGAAAGTACGAGGTCTGGTTCAATTAAAACTCCTCCGCAGGAGGGATTTTCAAGCCGCACAAATCCGAGAAACTCAGAAGAGCCTGAATGGCTCGCGAAGGCGAGACAGATAAAGAGCAAAAACATTCGGTGCATACTTGTTTAAACGATTTTGGCTCAAGGCTTAATCCCTTGCCTAAATAGTTTCGGCGTTTAGAATAAGACTTATGATCTTTCGTTCTATCACGCTTCAAGAGGCCAACCTCTTCTTGCCATTGCTCAAAGAACATTTTTCTAAAATACATGTTCTTGTTGGCGAAGGCCAAGTGTTGCACGGGAGAATGCTAAACCAATCTTCGCAGACGGATATCTCTGGTGGCATTCATACCAATGAAGACTCAGAACTCTTAAAAACGCAGTTGGATCAAATCGAACATAAAATTAGAGACGAAATGATGGAGCTTTCCTACTATGGAGCTATTATCAAAAGCGTTTTTCCTGCGCGGGTCGATTTTAGGTCAGAGCGCCACAAACAACCAGTTTATTTATGTTGGCAAACAGGGGATTCTCAAGTCTCCCATTGGCACCCGGTTGATGAAGGCTTTGCAACGAGACGGTTTATTCATCAACCTCAAGAATTTGGGCCTACGGTGATCCACTAGTGTCTATTTTATTACTGCACGGCTTTACAGGGCACCCCAGCGATGTAGAGCCTCTTAAAAAAGCTTTTGAAGCTCAAGGTTTTGTTTGTGATGTGCCTTTATTGCCTGGTCACGGCACGAAACCTAAAGATTTGAATTCCATTAAAATGGCTGATTGGATCGATTGTGCACAGAGTTATGACAGCGATATGATCGTAGGCTTGTCGATGGGTGGCTTATTGGCCATTTTACTGGCTGCACAAAAACCTAAATCGAAACTTATTTTGCTCTCACCAGCATTTGCTCTGCAGCCTCTCGCACGCCTTGGCATTTTACTTGCCAGGTCTGGTCTCACTCGTTTTATAGAGACACTCCCTAAACCCGCCGGCAGTGATATTGCCGACCCTGCGGCTAGAGCTCGTAGTCAGGCTTATCAAGAAGTACCGCTCAAAGGCTTAATTGAATTCGATCGAGTTCGCCAACAAGCCTTGCTGGCTTTACCTAAAGTTACTTGCCCAGTCTTTTCTTTTTTTGGTGCTAGAGACCATACTGTAGATGTTGACCGATCATCAAAGCTTGTTTCCAATCCTGTTATTTTCGAGCATTCTGCTCACATATTACCCCTTGATTACGACCAGAAAGAATTAATCTCACAATGTCTCAAGATCCTCGAAAAATAGCCGCTCAAGTCATTGAGCAAGTATTCAAAAACAAGAGCTTTTCAAAGCAAGCACTCTCTCATGCACTCGATACAAGTAAGCTCTCAGAACGAGACAAAGGTCTCTGCACAGAATTGGTTTATGGAACACTTCGATGGATGCCTGTTTTAGAAGCAAGTTTGCTCAGAGCCATGGACCGACCAAACCCCAAATTAGCATCTGATTTAAAGGCGCATTTACTGGTAGCTGCTTATCAGTTGCAGCATTTACAAGAAACAATCCCGGCCTACGCAGCTGTTTCCTCTGCCGTTAATTTGATTAAACGCAAGCGAGCAGGTTTGGCTGGTTTTGCGAATGCGATTTTAAGACGCCTCGGCTCGGCCCCGCATCTACAAAACCTCACCCATGACCTTGACAAGATCAGCGCAGCTTTTGGGCTGCCCGTATTTTTACTCAAAGCTTTGCCGCAGGAGGAGCTCCTCGAAGCAGCACTGGCTATGAATAGCCGGCCTCAAACTTGGTATTGGAATCCTGTTGGCCAGGGCGATCACCCATTTGTGCCCACTGCTTGCTTTGAAGGGTCATGGGTTCAGGATCCGGCCAGTCAAGTTGCGGGTCTATTAGTTAACCCAAAGCCTGGACAATATGTGATTGACGCTTGCGCTGCTCCTGGCTCTAAATCTCGAATTCTAAAACATGCTGTTGGGCAAACAGGTCGCGTGCTTGCCATAGACCAAAACGCTAAGCGTTTAGAACTTGTAGATTCTAATATTGAAACTCAAGCCGGCGATTTCAGAACACTCGATTTAGAACCGGCAGATGCAATTTTATTAGACGCACCCTGTTCAGGTTACGGGACTCTTCGCAGACATCCTGAGATTAAATTCTGGCGCAGCTTAGAAGATATTCACGAACTTGCAAACCTGCAAGCTCAGTTGTTAGATGCAGCAGTCCGAAAACTAAAACCTGGAGGTGTTTTGGTTTACTCGGTTTGTTCGCCTTTGCCCGAAGAAGGCTCTGAGCAAATAGCCAGATTTCTAGAAAGACACCCTGATTTTAAGTTAGAAGACCCCAGAGAGACTTTGCCGTGGTTGCCTGAGCACACAATCATAAATCGAGAGATCCATTTGTGGCCACACAGGGATCAGGCAGATGCTTTTTTTGCGGTGAGACTTATCCGCGGCTTTTAACGCAGAGAAAGTCTTTGATTTCAGGGAAACTGGGTTCTTTAGGTTGAACGTGTCCCTGGCTATCTAGAATCGCTAATCTCTCGCAATTACCCTGATAATAATCCCAGCCTTTTCCTGCGGAACGCTGGGTGGCGCAGGTAGATGACCAGAATGAATGTCCCGGAGAAAGCTTCTTGGTTTTCCATAAATATTTCAATTCCCAGATATTAGGGAGACGGAGGCTTTGCTCGTGACAGTATTTAACAGCTTGATCGTAATCACCGGCCAAAGCTGACACAGGAAAAATAAATATAAAAATTAACGCATAATTCATAGTTTAATAATATCATAAATTTAAGGTTCTGAGACTGTTCTGTCTCGTTTCCAATATTCCAGAATGTTTTTAGGGAGTTAGAGTAGTCTGCCCTGCATATGCACTTGACGCCACCTTACGGTTGATAGCAGATATCAAGAGTGAA
>JBAXMC010000045.1:0-11990 GCA_037134495.1 Myxococcaceae bacterium | reverse complement strand
ATTGGTTCTATAGAAAATTAATTTATTTTCGACAAGAGAATCTAAGTTTGCAATTGGGTAACCAAGTAATTGAGAAATATCATCATCCTCATGTTTTAATCTATTCTCGAACATATGAACAAAAGACACTTTGGATTGCTCTGAATATGGCAGAACGGATTGTTGAACTAAAACACCACAGCGAGCCTAAGGTGCTTTTCAGTACGCATCTGAATAAATCGGATGGATTTACTATAAAAGCCTTTGAGGGCATTGTTTGGAGTTATGAGTAGTTTGTCCCATAATCAATATTATGTTAACTGTCTTGAGAATTGGATTTGATTTTGGCGTTAAGCTCGTGTTAAGTTAAACCTATGACTAACCCTAAGCGAAAAGTAGAAGTATCTCTTCAAGGACAACGGTTTCAACTTCGTTCAGATAAACCTGAAGACTACTTGCATGGTCTGGCTACTTTTGTGTCAGAGCAACTAGAAGAAATCAGAAACAATGCTAAATCGGCTTCTGGGCACAATATGGCTTTGCTTTTATCGCTTAATTTAGCTGACAAGCTTTTTGAAAAAGAAGAAGAATTACATCGACTCAAAACCAGCTTGGAGTCTAGAACACAAGAAGCTTTGCAAGAAGTTCAAGCCGCCTTGTCTATGTTGCCGGATTCTGTGCCGCTGGAAGTCAGAGATGACGAAGTGAGCTAATTGGTGTAAGAATGCTTCATCATGTTTATCAGCCCAGAAATTGAAGCGGAATTTAAAAAAAAGCTTGCGAAAAACAAACCACTGATTATTAAAGCAGGTTTTGACCCAACAGCGCCTGATTTGCACCTCGGTCACGCGGTTTTGCTTAGGAGAATGCGCCAGTTTCAAGACGAAGGCCATAAAATCGTTTTCTTGATTGGTGATTTTACAGCCCGCATTGGTGACCCAACAGGTAAGAATATCACGCGCCCTGCACTGACAGAAGCTGAAATCACTGCCAATTTGATGACCTATAAACGTCAGGTGTTTAAGATTTTAGATCCCGTCAAAACAGAAGTACGTTTAAACTCAGAATGGCTTCAAGACATGAAATTGGGCGATTTCATGAAGCTGGCTGGTAAATATTCTGTTGCTCGTATGATTGAACGTGATGATTTTAGAAAGCGTTTGGCCGAAGGTAGGCCTATTAGCATGCACGAAATTTTATACCCCTTGTTACAAGGCTACGATTCTGTGGCACTTAATGCCGATCTGGAGATGGGTGGTCAAGACCAATTATTTAATTTGCTAGTCGGTCGAGATTTGATGCGTGCCTATGGTCTAGAACCTCAGTGTGTCATGACGATGCCATTATTAGAAGGTTTAGATGGTCACGAAAAAATGTCCAAATCTCTAGGTAATTATGTTGGTCTTGAAGAAGATGGGAATTCTCAGTTTGGCAAACTGATGAGTATCTCTGACACGCTGATGTGGCGCTATTTTGATTTGCTTTCTCTCAAATCTAAATCAGAAATAGAGCAACTTAAACAAGCTCATCCCAAAGACGCCAAAATTGCTCTTGCTATGGAAATTGTCACAAGATTTCATGACGCCAATATTGCCGAAGCAGCTTTAGAACAATTTAATAGTTTATTTGGTTCAGGTAAACGAACAGAAATTCCCGAAGATGCTCCTGTGTTTAAATTTTCAGAGCCTCTTTCTCTTATGCTGGTTATCACTCAAGCTCATTTAGCACCTTCTAATGCCGAGGCTAAAAGGCTTTTAAAGCAAGGCAGTGTGTCACTCAATGGTGATAAGTCAGAAGACGGTCAGCAAGTCTTAGAAGCTGGTTTTTATGCCTTACGTGTAGGAAAAACTCGTTGGGCTAAAATTGAAATTGGAGCTTTATGAGCAATATTCATGCGTTAGCGACTTTATCTCCTTTTAATAATTGGCTTAATTTTAAGCTAGAAAACTTTGAAAATGGGTCAGCCAAGCTTGTTTTGCCTTGGTCTGACTTGTTTATTGGTGATCCTGTCAAAGCGGCTATTCATGGAGGAATCTTAGCCGCTCTTATTGATGCGACTGGCGGTGCAGCTTGTATGAGTTTGCTTGGAAAGTCAGACGGCATTAGTACGATCGATTTGCAGATTAATTATTTAGAACCTGGTTATAAAAGTGATTTTTATTGCGAGGCAAAAACCTTGCGCATGGGTAAACGCGTTGGTACAGCCCGAATGGAAGTCTACTCCAATCTAGATTCTGAAAATCCAACTTTGGTGGCTATTGGGACTGGGGTTTATAATTTGGTCAGACAAAAAGCTGAATAATCAAATTTAAACAGACGTTTTCACTGCTGTTTGCACATTTTATCATAGTTTTGAATACTGGGTTTTTTGTGATTATAGCCAGCGTTGAAAAGCGCTTCATCTATAAATAGAGAAATCCAACAATGCGCGTAGGTAGTCGGGTGAGAAGAATCATAGAAAAAAGATCTCTTTAATTCTGAACAAGTGTCAGATTTAGGATTTTTAGATCCCGTGTCATAGTCGCCAGCAAAACATCGATTCTTTTTATTCTGAAGTTCATAATCAAAGAAAACAGCATGATTGCTGCTCAGTGAGGGGTATTCATTGCCAATGATCTTGTTGTGAGCCAAAAACAAATCCAAATAAGCAACATTGAGTCTAGTTTTTTCTCCAAGGGTCTTAAGTCCTTCAGAAATAGAATTTAAATATCTAACAACAGGGTTGTTTTCAAAGACTTGGTTTTTCCGATAGTTGATTTTTTCTTCTTCCCAAGAACCAGCGCTTAACTTTATGTAAGACTTTACTCCATTTCCATAATCAAATGCTTTCTTATAGGCTTTTATATCGTAGTCATAATCCAGTTTTAAACTGGATTCGATCCATTCATGAGGAGATTGCAAAAAATCAAATTGATCAATCACAAGAAATTTTTTAGCCCCAACCTTCGAAAGTTTCAGGATAGATTGTTCAACGGATTCGACAACCTTTCGAGGATTGTGAGCATTGGCAAAATCATTGGCTCCTAGCCAAATAATAAAAATATCCTCGTCAGGAGCTATCAACTGGTTTTGTTTTGTCGATCTGATGTACTTATCAACGTATTGAGTAAGATTTCCAGTGATCCAATGTTCAACAATTTTAACAGGATTTGCTGTTGACTCACGATTCGCAGCAACGCCGCCTCCATACGCCCAATTCAGAATACCCATATTAGTTGTCATAAAAAGATAGTCTGTCCAGATGGGACCATTTGAGAAGCGTCCCATAAAATAGGGCCATTTTGGGTAAAGTCCTGCCGTTGCTCGTTGAACATTTCCATCATCAGAGAGGCTATCTCCAAAGATAATTATTCTTGCTTGTGAATCTGAATAAGCAAGGCTGGATTCACCTAGACGATTGCCAACTGTAATTTTCAAAAGTTTATATTCAGATCCTTTTTCACGATGAATACTGTTCAGACATGAAGTCTTTACCTGTTCGCTGGTTTCATGAACGACAAAAAATCCATCTTCAAAATGGCCTTGCAGATTTTTGCCATACACCCATCCGCCCTCAGATGTTCCAAAACGATCAAGTTCAGGATTTTGATGGGCTTTATAGTAATAACAAACTGAATTTTCAGCCAGCAGCTGCAATGAAACAAATGTGAAAAAAAACATGATTTTAAATGTCATGAATATATTGTATAACAAATTTAGACAAAAAGCTGAATAATCAAATTCAAGCAAGCTGATACCAAGCAAGTAGCTGGCATCGTAATCACCCAAGAGTTCAAGATTTTACGGATAACTAACAGATTTAATCCGGCAATACCTCTGGCTAACCCAACTCCAATCACAGCTCCAACCAAGACTTGAGTGGTTGATAATGGAAGTCCAAAATGGCTGCCTACCAGAATTGTAAACGCTGCCCCAAACTCCGCAGAAAATCCCCGAGTAGGCGTAATCTCTGTGATGCTGTGACCTATAGTCTCTATGACTTTTCGGCCATAAGTAGCGAGCCCAATCACAATTCCAAGACCGCCCATTCCGAGAAGCCACCAAGGAACTTGGGTAGTCAGAACAATATGGTGACTAAAAGCAATGCTAATGACAGCCGCAACGGGTCCAATGGCGTTTGAAACATCATTGCTGCCATGGGCAAAGGCCATAAAACAAGCTGTAATCACTTGAATCCAGGCAAAAACACGTTCAACGCGAGCCAGTGTGTCATCACGGTTCTCTGATTTTGCTGTGATTTTTTAATCACTCTAGAAAATACGAGTGCGCCTGTTACTGATAATAAAACAGCGAGCCACCAAAAGCCTTGTGGCATAAACAGAGAAAGTAGAATTAAAATAACACCGCATAAAATCCAGGGTGCAAAACGCTGTGTAACAACCAACGGTTCTTTTGAATCTAAAATATATTTTCGAATCGCAAAAAAAGCGAGCAGCGCTATAAGACCGCCCATAACAGGAGAAATCACCCAACTGAGCGCAATGCGTCCCAAAGCTTCCCACTTAATAGACTCTGGACCTCTACAGACCAGCCCAAAGCCAACCAGAGCACCCACCAAACTATTGGTTGTCGAAACAGGTAGGCCTCGTGCACTCGCAAATTGCAGCCAGATTCCTGTTGATAGTAACGCTGCTGTCATCCCCCAGGCAAATAAGAGTGGGTCGCCAGCAAAAGACAGCGGGTCAATAATGCCCTGCTTAATCGTATTGGTAACATGTCCACCAACAAGAAAGGCTCCTAAAAATTCAAAAATTGCAGCGACAATAATTGCTTGTTTGATGGTGAGTGCATGGCTGCCGACACTGGTTCCCATGGCATTGGCCACATCGCTGGCGCCAATCGTCCACGCCATATAGAACCCTACCAACAGAGATAACCCTAAAACAATCAGTGTTGTATCCATAGTGTGCTTTTTACTTATTTGATGAGAGCATTAACCGGACGTAATTGACCATGCGTTCTGCGCTGTTGGCCAAGTCCCCTATTTTATTGGCAATCTTATTCCACATGAATAAAGCTGCTGGCTTTAAGTCGTCTTCCATTAAAAACAATGATTTTCCAAACTGATCCTGAGCTTTATCGGCCAAGTGTTCCAAGTGATCGATTTCGTCTATTTTTTTCAAGATTTCAGTCGCGTCTGGGCCAGAAAACCCTGTTTCTAGGAGTCTATCCAAAGTGCTAATCACTTCGTTGGACTTATGTACAACGATGAGAGATCGGGTCAAGAGCTCTTCAAAAGAAGCCCGCATTTGAATCGGAAGTTCCATTTTTCGAAGTGTTACTAGCACGCCTAAATCTTCACAAATATCTGCCAGAGCATCCATGTGTGAAAGTACGTGCAATAAATCACGACGGTCTACTGGTAGAAAAATGCTTTTTGAAATCTGTTCACGAAGTTCTTGCTTAAGCCCATCGCAATGGTGTTCGACTTTGCTAATCTCTTTGGCGATCTCTGCCACTCGAGTTTGGTCGCCTGCTAGGAGCGCAGCGAAAAGTTCTTCTGTTTTCTGAGTACAAACGATCACCTGCTTCATGAGATCTTGCAGGGCTCGAAACGGGTTTTTAGCGAATAAGTTCCAAAGCATAAATTTAATGTAACGTGAGAACAGCAATTAAAAGCGCGAACGCAAAAGCAAAGACTCCAGCCCAGATAACTTTAGGGTCTGTTTTAATCTTGGCTAATAGAGCTAAATCTTGAGGATTCCTGCTGTCTTTAGCAAGTTGACGGACCAAAGCGTAGTTGCCTGTATCGAAAGCATCTTGGATTTTAGACATACTACGCATTTTGGACCGATTTTAATAAACTCGCAATAGGACTTTAAGCTGACTCAAGCAATTCTACTGGCACGCTTTCCATCAAGCCGCCTTCTTCAATCACACCCGCATCTTGAACTTCCATGTTCAAGTAACGGTAGTTTGGAAGACCTGTTCCTGCTGGAACCAAACGACCCATGATTACGTTTTCTTTGAGACCGCGCAAGTAATCAACTTTGCTAGCAACCGCTGCTTCAGTCAAAACTTTCGTGGTTTCTTGGAAAGATGCACCCGAAATGAAAGACTCTGTAGACAGAGAGGCCTTTGTGATACCGAGCAATAGTGCTTCTGCAATCGCTGGCTGACCACCTTGACTCAAAATCTTATCATTCTCTGTTTCAAACAATTGCTTCTCAACTTGTTCATCTGCCAGGAAAGAAGTATCACCTGAATCTCTGATCTTCACACGACGGAGCATTTGACGAACAATTACTTCAACATGCTTGTCATTGATGCGAACACCCTGAAGCCTGTAAACTTCTTGGATTTCTTCGACCATGTATTTGGCCAAAGCTTTTTCACCCAAAACTTTGAGAATATCATGAGGATTTACGGAACCATCCATCAAAGGCTCACCAGCACGAACGAAGTCGTTTTCACGAACCCTAATATGCTTACCTTTTGGAATCAGGTACTCACGAACATCGCCCATTTCTGGAGTAACCAAGACTTTACGTTTGCCTTTGGTGTCTTTACCAAAAGAAACAGTGCCTGTGATTTCTGAGATAACAGCATGATCTTTCGGACGTCGTGCTTCGAAAAGCTCGACCACTCGAGGAAGACCACCGGTAATATCCTTCGTACGAGAAGCTTCACGGTTAACTTTCGCAATCACGTCACCGGGCTGTACTGTGTCACCATCTGCAACCACCAAAATGGCGCCGACTGGCAATAAGTATCGAGCTTCAGTTCCAACGTTCATGAGCGAGTTCATGACTTTGCCAGACTTGTCTTTAATCGTAATACGCGGACGTGCATTGGAGTCACGACCTTCGGTGATTACTTTATGAGACAAACCAGTGGTTTCATCTACGCGCTCAGACAGAGTCACACCTTCGACCATGTCACCAAAGTGAACTTGGCCGGCTGTTTCGGTCAAAATCGGAGCCGAGAACGGATCCCACTCAACCAAAATAGTCCCCGGTTTAACTTGTTGGCCTTCAGTGACTTTGATCATTGCACCGTAAGCTGCTGGGTAGATTTCTCTTTCACGGCCGCTTTCATCAACAATCTTAATCGAACCTTGTCGGTTCATGGCAACAAAGACACCGTCACGTCGTTTCACGACATGTAGGTTATCAAAGACCACTTTACCTTCGCCTCTGGAACTATGACTTGACTCTTGTCTGGAACCCGACGCAATACCACCGATGTGGAAAGTACGCATGGTTAACTGAGTACCTGGTTCACCGATAGACTGAGCAGCAATGACACCGACAGCTTCACCCACGTTCACCAAGTGTCCACGTGCCAAATCTCGACCATAGCAGTGTACGCAAACACCACGTCTTGTCTGGCAAGTCAGCACAGAGCGGATTCGAATACGTGAAATACCAGCATCTTCGATTCTAGAAACCAAAGCTTCGTCGATCTCAGTACCAGCATTGATTAACAACTCGCCATTAACTGGATCAATTACGTCTTCAAGCGTTACACGACCTAAGATTCTGTCGCCGATATTTTCGATAATATCGTTGCCTTCTACCAGTGGAGTAATTTCAATACCGTCGAGTGTACCGCAATCATATTCTGTAATGATAGAGTCTTGAGCAACGTCCACCAAACGACGAGTCAAATAACCCGAGTTAGCAGTTTTCAAAGCCGTATCTGCAAGACCTTTACGAGCACCGTGAGTAGAAATGAAGTACTGAAGAACAGTGAGGCCTTCTCTGAAGTTCGCTGTAATCGGAGTCTCGATAATTTCACCCGATGGTTTGGCCATCAGACCTCGCATACCAGCCAACTGTTTCAGCTGCTGAGTTGAACCTCGAGCGCCTGAGTCAGCCATAATGTAAAGCGGGTTAAACGATGGAGAAATTTTCTTTTCTTTACCATCTAGAGAGTAGACTTCTTCAGTTGAAACAACGTTGATCATTTCAGTCGCAATTTCTTCGGCTGCTTTAGACCAAATATCGATCACTTTATTTTTACGTTCGCCGTCTGTAATCAAACCTTCTACGTATTGGTCTGTTATTTCTTCAACTTCCATACGGCAACGCTCAACGATTTCCTCTTTTTTAGCAGGAATAATCATGTTGTGCATCGCAATAGAAATGCCAGATCGGGTTGCTTCTGTGTAACCCAGTGTTCTTAGACGATCGGCTAGAATTACAGTCTCTTTCTGGCCTGTTAGTCTGTAAGTCCGATCGATTAAGTCCGTGAGCTCTTTTTTACCCATGACTTTATTGATGCTGCTAAAAGGCACAGACTTTGGCACGATTTCGTACATGAGTACGCGACCGACCGTCGTTTCGTACATTTTGCTGTCCATGCGAACATGAATCGCTGTATGTAACGTCACTTCTCTGGCATCATACGCCATACGCACTTCGGCTGGGCTAGAGAACTTCATGCCCTCGCCCTTTGAGAAAGGACGCATACGAGTCATGTAGTAGCAACCCAAAACGATATCTTGTGAGGGTACAATCACAGGACGACCTGAAGCCGGAGACAAGATATTATTCGTGCTCATCATGAGAACACGAGCTTCAATCTGAGCTTCAATAGAAAGAGGCACGTGGACAGCCATCTGATCGCCGTCGAAGTCGGCGTTAAACGCCGTACAAACAAGCGGATGCAACTGGATAGCCTTACCTTCAATCAAAACTGGCTCAAACGCTTGCATACCCAATCTATGGAGAGTAGGTGCACGGTTTAAGATGACCGGATGTTCTTTGATGACTTCTTCTAGGACGTCCCAAACTTCTGGTTTTTCTTGTTCAACCATGCGTTTGGCAGACTTAATCGTTGTCACATAACCGCGTTCTTCAAGTTTGTTATAAATAAACGGCTTAAAGAGTTCGAGTGCGATGGTCTTAGGCAAACCGCACTGGTGCAATCTGAGTTCAGGACCAACGACAATAACGGAACGACCAGAGTAATCAACGCGTTTACCGAGCAAGTTTTGTCTGAAACGACCGTATTTACCCTTAAGCATATCGCTCAAGCTCTTGAGTGGGCGCTTGTTAGGTCCTGTGATTAACTTGCCACGGCGACCATTATCGAACAGAGCGTCAACTGCTTCTTGAAGCATACGCTTTTCGTTACGAATAATAATTTCAGGAGCATTGAGCTCTTGTAAGCGTTTTAGGCGATTATTTCTGTTGATCACACGACGATACAAGTCGTTTAAGTCTGACGTTGCAAAACGGCCACCTTCGAGTGGAACCAAAGGACGTAAATCGGGTGGAATGACAGGGATAACTTCTAGAAGCATCCACTCAGGTTTGTTTGAAGAACCTTTGAAAGCTTCCAAAACTTTGAGACGCTTTGATAGTTTTTTACGCTTAGCATCAGAGGTTGCATCGGCTAATTCCAAACGCAGCTGCTTAGCCATGTCTTCGATGCCTTTACCATCACCATTCATGCCGCGTTCAAGTTGACGCAGCAATTCACGGACGGCTTCTGCACCCATGCCGACTAAAAAGCTATCATCACCATATTCGTCCAAAGCTTTCTGATATTGCTCTTCTGTGAGCAATTCACCCAAAGCCATGGGGCTCGCACCTGGATCAACAACGATATAAGACTCGCAATACAAGACTTTTTCCAAGTCCTTCTGGGTCATATCCAAAAGAGCGCCAATTCGGCTCGGCAAGCTCTTTAAGAACCAAATATGCGCTACAGGGGTAGCAAGCACAATATGGCCTAGACGCTCACGACGAACTTTAGATTGAATCACTTCAACGCCGCATTTCTCGCAGACGACGCCTCGGTGTTTCATGCGCTTGTATTTACCACAAAGACATTCGTAATCTTTAATAGGTCCAAAGATTTTAGCACAAAACAGACCATCTCTTTCGGGCTTAAAAGTCCTGTAATTGATGGTTTCTGGCTTTTTCACTTCACCATAGGACCAATCTCTAATCTTATCTGGACTAGCTAATTGGATCTTAATGGCATTGAAGCTTAAAGGGTCTTTAGGTTTCTCAAAAAAATTAAAAATATCTTTCATAGTTAAACTCTTTTTAAACTTTCGTTGGGTCCATTTCGTCTAGAAGCTGGACATCCAAGGCCAAGCTTTGCAATTCTTTAATCAATACGTTGAAGGACTCAGGAACGCCGGACTCCAAGACATGTTCGCCTTTGACGATCGCTTCGTACATCCGTGTACGACCTACGACGTCATCGGATTTCACGGTCAAGAATTCTTGCAGAGAGTATGCCGCTCCGTAAGCTTCCATGGCCCAGACTTCCATTTCACCCAATCTCTGTCCACCAAACTGAGCTTTACCGCCCAAAGGTTGTTGAGTGACCAAAGAATAAGGCCCAATAGACCGAGCGTGAATCTTATCATCCACCAAGTGATGCAGCTTGAGCATGTACATGACACCAACGGTCACATCTTGATCAAACGGTTCACCTGTACGTCCGTCAAACAAGATTGTTTGACCTGTTGCATTGCGATCGCCCATTTCTAGGAGTTCAACAATCTTCGTTTCAGGAGCTCCATCAAACACTGGAGTTGCCATCGCAACACCGCGTTTAAGTTTGCGTACTAATTTCGGCATTTCTTTGTCTGATAGAGAATCTACGAGTTCATCGTGAGACTGATCAGCGAAAATCTGCTTCACTTCTTTTCTAACATCCGTCAAACTGCGATGTTCTTCCAGCATACGGTTGAGTTTTTCGCCCAAACCTTTAGCTGCCCAACCTAAATGGGTTTCCAAAATCTGGCCCACGTTCATACGGCTTGGCACACCCAATGGATTCAAAACGAAATCAACTGGCGTTCCATCCGGCAAATATGGCATGTCTTCTTCAGGCAAGACGCGCGAGATAACACCCTTGTTACCGTGACGACCGGCCATCTTATCACCGGGTTGAAGCTTACGCTTCACGGCAACATAGACTTTAGCCATCTTAATCACACCTGGAGGTAGTTCGTCCCCTTCTTTGAGACGCTTAATGCGTTCGCCGAAAGCAGTTCTAACAGACTCCATTTGTTCCAAAACGGTTTTGACCATTTTTTGAACACGGTCAGAGATATTGGTATCAGAGACTGCGATATCGCCGTAATATTTCCAATCGATTTCAGAGAGCAATTCTTGTGTGAGCTCATCGCCCTTTTTCACCAAGACTTTGCCTTTCTCATCGACCATCTTATTGACAGTGACTCGGCCTTTTAGAAGCTCAACCATACGTTCGACTGCCGAGTTACGAATAATTCGGATTTCGTCGTTTTGGTCTTTTAGAAGCTGTGCTTCGCCTTCTTCTTCGTTGGCTCTGGCTCTAGAATCTTTATCGATGCCTTTTCGAGTGAACACTTTGGCGTCAATAACAGTCCCTGTTGTGCCTGGAGGCATACGAAGGCTTGTGTCACGGACATCGCCAGCTTTCTCGCCAAAGATAGCTCGGAGCAATTTTTCTTCTGGAGACAGTTGAGATTCGCCTTTAGGGGTAATCTTACCGACCAAAATATCGCCTGCTTTAACTTCAGCGCCGACTCTGATAATACCGGCTTCGTCTAACTCGTTGAGAGTCTCGTCGCCTGCATTTGGGATATCGCGTGTGATTTCTTCAGGTCCAAGTTTGGTATCTCTGGCAACGCACTCATATTCTTCGATGTGAATCGAAGTGTACAAATCTTCTTTCAAAAGGCGTTCGTTGATCAAGATAGAATCTTCGAAGTTGTAACCGTGCCATGGCATGAAAGCCACAACGACGTTACGACCCAAAGCCAATTCACCGCAATCTGTCGAAGGACCATCTGCCAAAACATCGCCCGCTTTCACTCTATCGCCTAGAGAGACAATCGGTTTTTGGTTAAAGCAAGTGCTTTGGTTGGACCTTTGGAACTTATTGAGTTTGTAGATATCTACTTGAGAACCTGTATCATCGATTTCATCTGGATTGACGCGCAAAACGATACGAGATGCATCAACATAGTCAACAACACCACCGCGTTTAGCAACTCGGCAAACACCAGAATCACGTGCTACGACAGCTTCCATGCCTGTTCCCACCAAAGGTGAGTC
>JBAXMC010000044.1:0-12475 GCA_037134495.1 Myxococcaceae bacterium | reverse complement strand
ATTACAGGAGCTTGTGATACAAGCTGTGCAGGTCAACCCAGTACTTTTTGTGCCGGTGTGCTTCCAAGCAGTGGAACTGCGACGGCCGTTTGCGTGAATGGCAGTTATTGTGCCTTAGCTGAAACTTCCCAAGGTCAGTGTGCTGCAACAGGCCTTAAAGGCGCCGGTGGGTTTTGCAAGGTTAAGTGTTTAAGCAATACTGATTGTGTAAGCCCATGGCAGACGTGCGATGCGGTAACAGGGACGTGTGAAGTAGGGTGTGCTCCTAAATCGACGAGTGGTTGTAATTCGCCAACCTATCCTTCATCGGGAGGGTCTACGTCTATTCCATTGGTTTGCAGCCCAATAACATCGACTTGTGTTCCAAGTTGCACGTCAACAGCGCAGAGCAATTGCGCTTTAGATAACACAAGAAAAACTTGCCTAACAATAGGGAACACATCGAGTTGTGAACTAAGCTGTACCCTGTCGCTGTTTAATTCAAATTCAAATTGTCCATCGCCAAATCAGAATTTGGCTTGCGAGAGACCTCTTGTGTTACCGGCTCCCATCTACATTTGCAGGCCCGTTTGCAAGCAAGACACGGACTGTCCACGAGATCAGACTTGTCTAACAGTACGCACGCCCAATTATTGCACAGGATCTACCCTATGAAAATATTTCAGACTTACTACATTTTAGGCGTGATGACTTTATTGGGAGGTTCTTGTTCACCACAGACTCATCAAGCCTCTGTTCAGCAAAAAATTCGTGTGAAGCAGTATTCTTCGATAGGCACTTGTTCTACAACCTGCGCAGTAAACACTGTTTGCGATCCTCAATCCAATACCTGCCAAGCTTCGTGCAGTGTTTCATCAACTACAGATTGTTCAGGTCAGATTTGTAGTCCAGTGGTTTCACTTTGTGAGAACACATGTAACACCGCTAATGATTGCGTTAATTTACCTGGAAATGGACTTCCTATGTGCGTCCAAAGCGGCAATTCTCCCGGTTATTGTGCAACACAATGCGGCAGCGATGCTGATTGCGGAAATGGTTTCAAGTGTTATCGAGGTTTATGCAAAATTCCGTGCACTGCAAATAGTTGTGATGCCAATCAAGTTTGCGATGAGACAACAGGAAGCTGCGAGATAGCTTGCACACAAAATGGAACAGAATGTAAGAATGTTATAGGTACTGCCTGTAGCCCGATTAGTGCAACTTGTGTGCCAACTTGTACGTCTGCTGCTGGTAGCTGCACAGATACAAACAAAACTTGTTATTTTCCAAATTCTTCTTCTCTGGGGACTTGCGAAGTAACTTGTACGGGTACTGGAACATGTGCTCTTCCAAATACTTCATCAGGTATGTGTTCGGCAGTCAATTCTACTAATCTTTGCCAGATAGAATGCTCTTCTGCTGCCAATAATTGTCCAGAAAAAATGGCCTGTGTCGGTTTGGTTGGAGGGTCCGAAGTTTGCCAATTTCACCCTTGTACATCAGTTTCGGACTGCCCGAACTCGACTGATTATATCTGCAACAAAAAAACCGGTCAATGCGAGCTTGCATGCGATCAGACAACGTGTGAAGCGTCAGGGTCAGGGAAAACTTGTATTGATAACCAGTGTGTTACTTTTCAGCAATCTTGCGCACAGAGTTCATGTCAGACAGGCTATACTTGTTCTACCCGTAATACTTGCGTTCAAATTAAGTGCACGGATCCTACGCAATGTCCGGGTGGATATGCCTGTACTGGCTCTGTTTGCACAATCTCTCGTTGTGGAGATGGTAACTTGGCCAACGGGGAAGTTTGTGACGAAGGAGCTGTTTCTTCTAACACTAGATGTTCAGAGACTGGACAATCTACATGCCCAAACAATTGGAGTTGCAAAAATCAGATTTGCGTACCCAATAACCCCGGTGCAGGCAACGGTCAGAATGGCCATTGCAGTGCCGACTGCCAAACAATTTGTGCTCAATATGTGAACTATTCAGGTTCTCAGGCCGCATGGGCAACAAGTGCTAATCAAACTGCTACCACTACAATCACAGCCGCTTTAAAGGCTCTTGGAGCGAAAAATGAAGCAGCACCAACAAATTGTGCAGACAATGTGCTTGGAGTTAACTATCCAGGGATGAGTGGAGCGCCAACTCAAGCTCAAACAAGTCAGTGTCCTTGTGGTTATGGAATCTGGGTTAGCAATGGTTCTGCTGCTCCAGAAACCTACCCACTAGCGATTGCTTCACCGATGGAAATCTATGGCGGCTTCGTTGGGACTGAAACCTCCATCTACGATCGCGTCGCTCAATATTTAAACGTACCACTGGGTCAAGATGCTCCGAGTCAAACCATTTTAAATGGTTCAGGAAACCAAACAATAACGCTGAGTGCATCCTCAGGCAGTATCACATTCGACGGGTTCCAGATTACAGGTGGTACTGGTTCAGCCACGCAAGCAGGTGGGATTACTGTTGCTGCAGGAACAACAGCCAATCTGCAAAACCTGCTGATTACGAATACCGGCAATTCTGCTGGTGATGGTGGTGCAATCCTAAATCTGGGTACAATGACGCTTAAAGAATCTACAATTTCATTGAACACAGCACTAAATGGTGGTGGCGTTGCGAATGAAAGCACCAGTGGAGGTAGCAATACAATAGAGCGCGTGACGTTCTATGGTAATGGCGCGGTTGGCGGAGCTTCAAAATGCTTGGGAACTGCTAACACCGTGTGTTTAGCGTATCAAACTCAAACTGCATGTGTGACAACAGCAACATCTGGTTGTGCTTGGGCTTCTGGTGCATGTTCTGGAGCTCCGACTGCGTGCACAACTTATCCGACCAACGCTACCTGTTCTGCTGCGAATGGTTGCTATTGGGGAATTAGTAATCCTATCGGCGGGGGAGCTGTTTATAACAACAAATCTAACACGCTCAATGTCTACGCATCGAAATTTAATGCCAATTATTCCTACGGCAGTGGAGGGGGTGTTTATACAACAGCACCTGCAAATATCATCAGCTCGCTGTTTACGGCGAACTGGGCGAGTATCTCTGGTGGTGGTGTGTATTTAGGAAGCGATAGTCCATCTCACCTCAACAGTTTAACTTTTGTGGACAACTCTGCTTACCAACAAGGTGGCGGTGGTATTTTTGACGTTGGAAGTAATTCTACGCTTAAGAATAGCCTTTTTAGAGACAACAAAGGGCTGTATCCGGCTAATACGCCTACTTCTGCTGAATGGATTGGAAATCGAGCTAGTGATTGGAGTGGGCAGATTAACTCGATTTCTTCGAGAGTCAAAGTGAGCAGTGGGAGTGCAACTTTTAATAAGACAATGACCTTAAACAACGTCGATATGTGTCCAATCATGTCGTATAGCTATAATAACACTAGTTCTGGACTTAGCCAAAAGGGAGTCTGTGACGGTCTCACAGTGCCGGATCTCCTTTTCCCCGCCAGTGGTCTGGTCTGTGGATCTATTAGTCCAGTTCAATCGACTGCTCAACCGACATCAACATCTTCTATTACGTATAACTTGAATGGAACTGCTGGTAATACGTGTAACCGACGGCTTGAATTCGAAGATTGTACACCGCCGTTGTATCAACGTTGTTGGCCTAAAATAAGTAAAACGATATCAGGAAATAACGCTACACCGACTTTTTATGCAAAGGACATTTCAGGTGCTCCTAATAGTGGTGCTCAAGAGGGCGCGTATCAGTAAGTAGCCAGAAACATTTATAAGATTTCAAGTGAAATCTACTTCTGGTTCTTGCTAAGCTGAAATCATGTTGCGTTTAATTATTTTGATGATTTTTTTGGTTTCCTGTGGAGAGAGCTCAAAAGAACCAGGGGTCGGTGACGCTGCTCCCTGCACAGCTTCTTCCACTCCTGTTGACTCTTTAATTTGCGTCAATAGTCAATTGCAGATTAAGCCAGCGGGATACTGTTCGACGGCTTCTAGTGCTAATCCTGATGATTGCCCTCCGCCGTATAATTTTTGCGATTCAAATAACAATTGTGCTGTTCAGAAAATATCGGGCTCGTGCCTAAGCAGCAATGACTGTGCAAGTGGAACCTGCACGACAGGTTACTGCGCTCAGCCTCAGAATCCTGCTCAACAAACTTGGTTTGCAACGGATCCAATTAGACCTGGGATTACGGTAAACAGTAGCAATCCGAAGGATTATATCTACAACATCATGGCTAAGGGTTATGAGTCTATCGACGATTGGTGTTTATCACAAGCGCAGCAATCGACGCTGCCCGCTATGCGAAAGATAGCTTCTTGGACTGGGTTAATAATTGCACAGCCAGATAATTCTGCAACTCTTTCGGCAAGTGGTCTTGCCAGAGAGCAAGTTTACCTGACCGCCAATGCAAATCCTGGGACTACTTATTTTCAGAGTCCTGCGGGGACTAAATTCGCAAGCAATTCCTACAATATTACCGACAAGAACGGCGTTAATTTGATGCAACCAGGGACACCGTTTTCGGCTGACTCATTCACCAATACTAATCACACGCTTCAACCAAATGGCAATTACTGGTTACAAGGAGCGTGGAGTGGCATTGTTCGAAAATACACACAGCAGATTGTATGTGCTTTCAGTGGTGGAGCGTGTCGTAATCAGATTGGAACAGATAATCAATGTTGTGGTGATGTTATTGACTATGTTCAAAATGCCTGTGGAGGTTTTGGGGCACATTCTCAGTTGCCGTTCTGTACTAATAACGTGAATTGCGATATATATGATGTTCCAAATGCTAGTCCGCCGCTTCCAGGGAATCTCTGTGCGGCAAACAACATAAATAACAGTTGGAGTGCTTCTAGTAACCTGATCTTCTGCGGTGTTGCAACAATGTTAAATATAACAACCTGTACTTCGTTGCCTGGATTTGATTTTGTTGTGGATGGCTATGGTATGGCGCCATTCAATACCAATGCCTCCCAACAAAAACCGATCATTTGTTTAGCGAATCAAGCAAGTAACTAGGTTTTGTGCAACATCACCAGCAAATGTGTTGAACCCAGACAAGCTCTTGACCAATCTGGGCTGATTGGTTAACAGTCAGCTCGTTGCCCAGGTGGCGGAATTGGTAGACGCGCTAGGTTCAGGTCCTAGTGAGGGAAACTTCGTGGAGGTTCGAGTCCTCTCTTGGGCACCAGCCAGTCTTATAAGTTGTATTTCCAAATTTTGGCCAAGAAGAGTTTTGTTGCTTTGGTGAGAAATGCGGTTTATTTCCTGAGCAATCCATATGACCTATTTGATTGACCAACTTATTAATCTAGGATGCGACTTTTTCTGTATCGCTCCGGGTTCTCGCTCAACGCCATTGGTAACAGCCGTGGCAAAACACCCAAAAGCCAAAAGTATTATTGCTCACGATGAACGAAGTTTAGGTTTTTTTGCACTCGGCTACGCAAAAGCCACTCAAAAACCGGTGGCGATTATTGTCACTTCTGGCACCGCTGTGGCTAATTTATTTCCAGCCGTTGTCGAAGCTTCTTTGGATCATGTTCCGTTGATTATCTTGAGTGCCGATCGGCCGACAGAGCTGCGTGGGACAGGGGCCAATCAGAGCATTGATCAAATTAAAATCTTTGGCAGCTATGTTAGATATTTTTTTGATTTAGCCCCAGATATGCCTGCTGAATTTGTGCTGAACCAAGTTCGTGAAGCATTCTTAAAATCAACATACCCATTGCCCGGTCCTGTGCAACTTAATTGCCAATTTCGAGAGCCGTTTCCCCTTTCTTCCCCCCCCTTTGAAAAAGGGGAAATAAGATCCAAAAACGGCATCGTTGTTGTCGGCGCCATGAAAACCCGTGCCAAGCAACAAGCGGCTTTAAAAATTATCGAGCATTTAGGTTGGCCGGCGATTTGCGACGTAACTTCAGGGCTTCGATTTTTAAAACATCCGCAGCTTAATCACTCTCGTAATTTTGAGAATTTAAAGACAGATTGCGTTTTGCAGTTAGGTGGCCGATTAATCTTAAAGCCATTTTTGCAATGGTTAGAATCTCGCCGTGGGCAGGAACATATTTATGTCGATGACTATCTTGAAAATCATGACCCTGGGCTGACTGTCACGCAGCGTGTGCAGTGTGATTTAGAGTGGCTATTGGAGAATCTGACATGATTTCAGAAGCTTTTATCGCTCAACATATTTCTAAAACTAATTGGCAAAATCGTGTTTTATTTCTGGGTACTAGCCTGCCGATTAGAAACATGGACCGTTATGCTGAGGCAGGTGAACACATGCCTTTGGTTGTAGCCAATCGAGGTGCCAGCGGTATCGATGGAATTATCAGTACAGCAGCTGGGTTTGCTTTGGGTATCGGCGAACCGTTGATTCTAGTCGTAGGCGATATGACTTTTTTGCATGATACAAACGGCCTGTCTTTTTTAAAAGACATCCCAACCCAAATGATTATCGTGGTTGTGAATAACAGTGGCAATGGTATTTTTGCCACGCTGCCCATTGCAAAATCTACAGATGTCTTCGAACGCTATTTTAAAGTCCCGCATCGTTATGATTTAAGCGGCGCTAGCAAAATATTTGGGATTAAACATCAGGTTGCCTGCACAGAGCCCGAATTTGAAGAACTTTATCAAGCGGCTTTGCTCTCTCAAGAGTCGCTTGTGATCGAGGCAATTATTCCGGTTATAATCTAAAGTTGCTTGACAATTCTTGACTATTCCGGTTATAATCTAAAGTATGATTGATTTAAAAGAAAATTTTGGTTATCTCAGAAGCAGTTATCTCTCTGAAGTTGAACGTTATTTTGAGAAGGATATCATCAAGGTAATAGTTGGGATTCGACGTTCAGGAAAGAGCATTTTGATGAAACAGATGATGGCTCATTTCATCCAAGAACAAAAAATGTTTGAAACAGAGGTTCTGTATGTTGATAAAGAAGATTTATTATTCGATTTTTTAAAAAACTATGAAGACTTAAATCGTTATGTCGATGCAAAAAAACCTAAATACTTGTTTATTGATGAAGTTCAAGAAATTGAAAACTGGGAGAAAGCAATTGCCTCGTTCCATAAAAAAGGAATTGATGTTTATATCACGGGTTCTAATGCAAAAATGCTTTCTTCTGACTTGGCGACACATCTTTCAGGTCGCTATGTTTCAATCCCAATATATACTCTTAGTTTTAGAGAGTTTATTGAATTTAACCAGAAGTCAGAAGTAGATCCATCCGTTGTATTTGCTGATTATTTGAAAATAGGAGGGTTCCCTTTACTTTCTCAATTTACAGGAAATCAGCAGGCCTGCTATACTCTTATTGGTGATATTTTTGAAACGATTGTTCTTAAAGATATCGTTTCTAGGCATCAAATTCGAAGAGTTGCCCTGCTTGGCAATATTATTAGGTACGTAGCAGATAATGTTGGAAATACATTTTCAGCAAATAAGATTTCAGATTATTTGAAGTCTCAACGAATCAAGATTGATGTTGAAACGGTTCAAGATTATTTAGGTTTTTTGACTTCTACGTTTGCGCTTCATAAAGTCCGTCGTTATGATGTTCATGGGAAACGACACCTTGAAATATCTGAAAAATACTATTTGGGCGATCTTGGACTGCGACATGCTCTCATTGGTTATCACTCTGAAAGTATTGGCCAATTTTTAGAAAATATTGTTTATCTTGAACTCTTAAGACGCGGATACCATGTTTCAGTGGGAAAACTTGGAAATCGAGAAATCGATTTTATTGCGGAAAAAGGAAGTCAAAAAATCTACGTTCAAGTTTGTTATCTACTGGCAACACCAGAAGTCTTCAGTAGAGAATTCGGTGTACTTGGGGAAGTAAGAGACCAGTATCCAAAACTGGTTTTAAGTATGGATACAGATAGCTATGGAAATTCTTTTGACGGCATTGAGCGAAAGAATATTGTTAGTTGGTTGCTTGAAGAGATTTAAAGCTAATCAGCACCCAGTCACCCATTTGAGTGGTCTCTTGGTGTTTGAGCCCCAAAGTTTCGTAAGCATCTTGGACTTTCTGAGCCTGTGTCGCCAAGATACCGCTGAGCAATAAAACGCCACCCGGAGTTAGTGCTTTAATAATTTGCGGCGCCAACTCTATCAGTGGATTCGCTAAAATATTCGCTACGACCAAATCAAATCTGGGTCCAAAAGCATCTGGCTCTTGCAAACTAATCTCGAAATCAAAATTATTCTTAGCTAAATTCTCACGCGCAACTTCGCATGCCAAGGGGTCATTATCGGTCCCGATAATCTCAAGAGCCCCTGCTTTAGCAGCAATCATGGCTAGAATGCCCGTTCCTGTGCCGACGTCTAACACATGTTTTTTGCCTGAAGCAACTTCGGCTAAAACAGCACGGGCACACAAAGTCGTCGTTTCATGATGACCGGTTCCAAAAGCCATGCCGGGGTCAATTTTTAAAACCAAAGCATTTTTGTCAGCTTTAAAATCATGATCCCATGAGGGCACGATCCAAATATTATCGCCTAAACTAAAAGCACGCCATGACTTTAGAAATTCGTTGGCCCAGTCGCCATCGACTAAATCACCAAAATGAATTTCATAGCCAGAGAGGCGTTCTAAGATGCGTGCTTCTAAATCAGGTGTTTTATCAAACGTTCCTGTGATTACAGCTTCGTGTTTAAGCTTGTAATCTTTTTCAGGGACATTCAAAGACTCATCGTCTTTGATTTCCAAACCCAAAGCCCCCAGGTTTAGCAAAACTTGCTGAACAAACTGGGAGTCTTCTTCGGGAACGCTTAAGGTTGCTTGGCGCCAAACTTCAGGCATTAAGCAATTTTTCCGAAAATCATAAACGCAATGAGCAAGGCAAAGAGTACCAAAGACTCAATCAAAGCCATACCCAAAATCATCGGTACGAAAATCTTGCCGGAAGCGCTGGGATTTCTGGCAATGCCTTCCAGAGCAGCAGCAGCAGCGCGACCTTGAGCCAGGGTTCCGCCCAGAGCCGCAAGCCCAATGGCAGCTGCCGCAGCAATGGCGTACCAAGCAAAATTAGCTTCGTTTGAAGCAGCAGCCGCACCTTCGTTGGCAAACAAAGTGCTGGAGAATACGGTGGCTAAAGTGATCAGTCTTTTCATAACTTAGTGACTCCCTGTTTCTTGTGTGTGAAGAGAAATGTAAACGCAACTTAAAATGCAAAAAACGGCTGTTTGAATGACAGACACCAGCAAGCCTAAAGCAAAAAATGGCAACGGTAGTAAAAACGGCATGACGCCTGCAAAGGCAAACAAAACTTTGTGATCGCCAATCATGTTGCCAGCCAAACGAATCGCTAGAGAAAACGGCCTGACTGTCATACTGATCACTTCAATAGGGAAGAGTAGCGGCGCCAAAAACCAGCCCCACCATTCTCCAATCGGGTTTGCCAAATGCGTGATATGACCAAACCCGTGTACTCGTAGGCCCTGAATGTTAAAATAGACAAAGACCACCAAGCCGCAAGCCAGTGTTGTATTAAGCGTATCTGTTGGTGGTGTGAAGCCTGGAATCAGACCCATGAGATTAGAAAACAAAATAAAGAGTGTTAAAGTCCCAATCAGAGGAACATGACGTTTGTAGTCTGGGCCTATGATATCGCGCATCAGATTCATGCAGGCTTCTAGAATCACTTCGAAAAAATTTAAAATCGAAAATTTTGGGGATGGAACCAAGCAGTTCTCTATGTTTTTGAGGCGCATGTAGCTGGTAAAAGACAAGATTCCGAGAACCAAAAGGACCAATAATGCAGCGGCAATGTGATTGACGCTGTGGCCTGGGTAACCCGGCAAATAATCATACCAAGACTGATGATGATCCATAAGCTATTTTCATGGATCAAAGACGAGCGCGCGTCAATGCCCGATACCGTTTTACCGGCGACGGCAATGCTGAAACCAAGGTTCTGCATTCATCAGCATTCAAATTTTCAGGTTTCTTGCCAAAGTACGCTTTTGCAGCCGCTTTGATGCCATAAATACGAGGCCCAAACTCGACGACGTTGAAATACCAAGCTAATTGGTCTTGCTTAGAAAGGGTTGCATCTAACAATACGGCGCCGGTCATTTCTCTAACTTTTCTGAGGTAACTTTTGTTGCGCGATAAAAATAAATTTTTGACCAGTTGTTGCGTAATCGTACTGGCTCCATAACGAATCTTGCCGCGACGTTCATTTTTTTGAAGCGCTCTCTTAATATTTTCAAGATCAAAACCGTAATGCTGGTAGAAACTGCGATCTTCTTGGTAAACAAGAGCCGCTTTGCAAGTTTTGGGAATCTGAGCACTCGGTGTCCAACTTTCAAACCAAGAGCCTGTGACGCGCCAATAACGATCTTCGCCGTTGGGTTCATAGGGCCGATAGATTACAAAGCCCAGTTGAAGGACCAAGACCCATGGCGCAAACCAGGCTAAAAAAGCAGTTAGAAAGAGGAGTCGAAGCATGCGAGTTGATTCAGCCACAGGCTGATTTGCTGACCTCCGTCTGTCAATGCCCAGGGCCCAAGAGCGTTTATGGCAAGCTCAGCTTGTTTTCTGAGTTCTGCTTTGCTGGCAACCAACGGATTCGCGTGGCCTGCAATCGACATTAACCGAGGGTAAGAAGCCTCATGGTTATTCATGTCTTCTTCGATGTCATGTAAGTCGTCGACCAATTGAAACACCTGGCCAATATGATGCCCGGCGATTCGAAAAGCTTCTTGAGCTTTAGGGTCGTTTTTAAAAAGAGCGACAGTTGTTCCACAAAACGCAAAGAGAGAGCCGGTCTTGCCGATCGACATATGGCGCCAATCTTCAATGTTGTAATCTAAGCTGTTGCGCATTTGCAGTTCTAAAATCGCTGCTTCGGTCATTTGAGCAACGACAGAAATGGCTTCTTGGGTGATCGCAGGTGCGTAATTTTTGAGTCGCCCAAAAGCCAGCGACAATAAATAGTTGCCAGATAACACAGCAACAGAGTTGCTCCACTGGTAATTCACCGTTGGCTTATCGCGACGCATATCTGCGTTATCAATTACATCGTCATGCAATAAACTGGCCGAATGAATGAGTTCACTGGCGACAGCAATGGGCAAGATCTTCTCAACTGGAATTTCTAAAGCCTGGGCAAAATACGAAGTCAGTAGAGGCCTCACACGCTTGGCGTGAGGTGCCAAACAGAGATGGGCGCCTGTTCTACCAAGCAGTGTGTTAGATTTAAAGGCGGACCCAAGTTCTTGTTCAACCTGGCTCAAAAAATCACTCATTTGTCCTCTTTACGCTCTAGCACCAACTCAGACAATAGATTTTCTTGAGCTGAATTGGCTTTATCTGTCTTGATGGGGCGCTGATAGGTTCCATCTTCTTGTAAGTCAAAGCACCCTGAATTGTCAGCCCAATAGAGATCGAACGCCTCGTGAATAATGCGTTTTCGCATGACAGGATCTTCTATCGGAAATGCTAACTCGATACGCTGAGATAAATTTCGAGTCATAAGATCAGAACTTGAAAGATAAATTTCGGGTTCACCGTTATTTTCAAAATAGTAAACTCGGCTGTGTTCTAAAAAACGCCCTAAAACAGACCTAATTCTTAGATTCGGTCCTGGCTTTAAACAGCAAATCCCTCGGATGATCAAATCGATTTGAACACCTGCTTTCGCAGCATCGTCCAGTGCCTGGATGATTTCAGGGTCATCCAATGCGTTCATTTTAGCTCTGATGCGGACTTTTTCACGTTGTATTTTTTCTAAAAAAGCTCGTTTAATTGAAAAAGGCGCCTCAAGGCATTTGGATAGATTACCAACTTTTGATAGCCCTGTTAGTTGCATGAAAACACTGTGAATATCCTCGCCGATGATCGGATCGCAGCTTAAGAAACTATAATCCACATACTGGCGAGTTGTCTTTTGGTGATAATTCCCCGTTCCTATGTGAACATAGCGTTTTAGCTCGTTGCCTTCTTTGCGAATAATCATGAGCATTTTGGCGTGTGTTTTATAACCTACAACGCCGTAGACGACATGAGCCCCCGCTTCCTGGAGACGGTTCGCAGCATTGATATTGGTCTCTTCATCAAACTGAGCCCGAAGTTCGATCACCACGGTAACTTCTTTACCTGCGTTGGCTGCTTCGATCAGATGCTCTACGATCATAGAATCAAAACCAGTTCTATAGAGCGTTTGTTTGATGACCAAAACTTGGGGATCTTGTGCTGCCTGTTTAATAAAATCAGAAATAGGCGCAAAAGACTCAAAAGGGTGCAGCAGCAAAATATTATTTTTTTTAATATGCTCAAACGAAACAGCGGCTGCATGAGCCACAAAAGGAGCATATTTAAGTTTAGGCCGATCGATTAAGTCATATAATGGCATTAACCGTACCAAATTAACGAGACTGCTAACCCGATAGATATCGGGCTCTTTCAGGTGGAAATGGTTTTGAAGAAATTGGATAAGGCTTTCGGGGCATTGTTCTTCGATTTCGAGGCGAACGGCATCTCCGTAACGCCTAGAA
>JBAXMC010000043.1:0-12487 GCA_037134495.1 Myxococcaceae bacterium | reverse complement strand
GTCAATGAGTTCACGATAACTTCGATTAGCTTTTCCAGAGTTCTTGTTATTCATACCCATCAGATACTCAACGTTATCGAAAATGGGTTGCATCCAAGGGTTTAACTTCTCTTCAACATCACCGGGTAGAAACCCGATATCACGACCCAACGGGAAGATAGGACGGCTGACCAACAAACGCTGAAATGTACGATCTTCGGCAACTTTTTGTAGACCTGATGCAATAGCGAGTAGCGTCTTACCTGTTCCTGCCTTACCCACTAAAGTTACCAATTTAATCGAATCATCTAGGAGCAAATCGAGAGCAAAAGCCTGTTCTTTATTTTTAGGCCTAATTCCCCAAGAACCTGTTCTAGGAACAGTTGCCAATGGAACAACCTGCTTCTCTTGCAAATTAAAGCGCCCTAGAGCCGTATGAGAAGGGTTATGTTTGTCTTTCAGGATCAAATATTGGTTAGGAGCATAATAGGGGTCTGGAAGCGTAAGACCGTTATTCGCATAAAACTCATCGATCAAACCACCATCCAGTTCCAGCGTTGCATAGCCTCTATAAAGCTCTTCAACTTCTGTACGTTCTGGTTCAAAGTTTTCGGTTTCGATCCCAATCGCATCTGCACGAATACGAAGATTGGTATCTTTGGTAATAAAGACAACTTCTTCGTGGCCTGCTAGTTGGCTTTGAAGATCTAGAGCAACAGCCAATATCTTAGAGTCTTGTCCCCGATCAGTGGAGATCTCGGGAGGCAAAGTTCTGGCCGTAATGGCAACCCGCAATGTTCCACCAGAATCAAGTTTAACACCTTTAGAAAGCGAACCATCGGCTCTAAGCTCATCCAAATAACGACTCACTTGACGTGCATTTCGACCTAGTTCTGAGAGCTCTTTTTTGAAATTATCGATCTCTTCAACCACATAGATTGGGATAACAACGTGGTTATCCTCAAAACTAAACATGGCTCTGGGTTCGTGAAGCAGAACGTTGGTATCGAGGATGAATGTCTTCTTCATTCTTAAAGAAGTAACAGTAAGAGCTCTTGCTTTGCAACGAATTTAAAAACCAATTTCTGAACACCGCCCTAAATTGTTCTTAATCCACTTAGAGTTTAAACTCTCTGCAGTGCATGTCGTTATCGCATCGCAAGATTTTTGAAAACTGCAGCCGAAAACATCTTTCACAGCAGGCACAGAAAAAGTGGCTCCGCTATAATCTATGACATTGCAAATCGAATTAAACGAATAGTCTGACACAGCTGATGTCGCATAGCTGATAACAGAAGTAATCGCTACTTTTGAAGCAGCACACAGACCTTGTTTGAGTGGAGGCACTAACACCAAAGGCAGGGCTGCGGCAACAATTGGCAGCGTTGCATTGCAAATCAGATCCTTGGTGAAATTTTGGCAATCGCTCGGGACCAAATAACTAGCCAATTGAAACCCACCATAACTACACATGACACAGGGGTCTACCACTAAATAGCCTTGGAGATACTTGTTATAAATTTCTTGAGAACTGTTTAACAATCTATTCCAAGCATCCGACCAATCTGTGCTTGCTGCAGACAAATAAACAGGTGCTTTATCTTGTGTCTGATTTTGATAAAGCTGAAAGCATGGATTTTTGCCTTGGAGTTGATCAACAGGAGACGCCGTAATATCGGTGCCCGTACCTCCAAATCGTTCTGCAACCAAGAGTTCAGCACCTGGACACACAGCAATACCCAACGGATCTTTGAAAGCCGTAGGATCTTGGAGCGAAAATTCGATGGTTTCATAGCCCGGAGCTGTATCCAATTCTAGCTCAACCGGATCTAGTTCATGCGTTTGAGGATTTTCAAATCCAACCAGAGTCTTGCTTTTAATATTCATGGTTAACGATTTTTTAATCGTTATGGTTGTCGTTTTTGAAACAGTTCCTGGAGGGATTTCAAATTTCCAGTTGCAGTATTGATAGTTTCCACCAGCAGCGCTCACTTCAAATTGCAATTCATCAGGACAATTTGAGGAATTACAACCAACCATAAAGAAACAGGAAAGAAGGAAGAATAGACGAAGCATGTACTCAGTCTACAACAACAGGGCCTAGTGAAGCAAAAGCAATGACTCTTGTTTACCGATAAACCCATATTCGCGACGAGCGATTTGTTCAAGGTAAGCACGAGAATTAGCCGTATTTCCCGATAAAAGCTTGATTTTTTCTTTTTGTTCAAGAAGTCGATTTTGCAAAGAGGCAAGTCGGACTTCTAAATTTTGTTTTTTCTGGCGCAAAGACCAAAACTCGGGCAAACCTGACGGAGCAAGTGTTGTATACCCAAGAATTAAAAAAGCGATGGCCATGAGAACAGCCACCACATGTTGAAGTCTCATTCTGTCTAATATTCTACATTAACGTACGGCAAAATGCCAATGATTCTAGCTCTTTTAATCGCTTTCATCACTTTACGTTGGTTGGTGGAAGTAAGGCCAGAACGTCTACCAGGCAAAATCTTGCCTTCTGGAGACAAGAAACGGCGGAGAACGTCTGTATTATGATAATCCACAGGCATTTTATTCTGCATGAAAAAATCAGCCAGTCGTCTCTTGTTACGGCCGCCTGCAACAGCATTTTTAGGGTTGTTGAGCGGATCGTCTGTTACAACAAAATTAGTCATGCGAGCATCACTGGCAGATTTTCAGGTAATTGACAACCCTCTTTAGCTCAATCCGGCTCAGTTCCTTCCACAAAAACTTCAAAAATAGGCGGTCTGGGCTCTGCCAGAACTTTAGGATCCGTAATTTCACTTTCATCCATCGCTTGAGCAGCTGGTGCTTCTGGATCATAAGTCTGCGAAGAAGAAACCAATTCTCCTGACTTAGGATTGATTAAACGCCAAACGACACCCTCAGGCTGCACAAACTCACGTGCAGGGATGACATTCAAAGCTTTGCTCATAAACTGTCCCCAAATAGGCAGTGCTGCACGAGCTCCATACTCGTTCATCCCCAAGGATCGATTATCATCAAAACCGACATAGACACCTGCCACCATGTCTTGCGAAAAACCCACAAACCAAGCACTTCTGAATTCGTTTGTCGTACCTGTCTTACCCCCCAAAGGAGCTGTTAAACCTGTAATGCGTTTACCAGCACCTGCCATCAAACCTCGCATTAAAGTTGTCATGACAAACGCACTGGCAGGTTTAATCACTGAATGCGTTTCTGGCGTAGACTGATATAAAACTTGGCCTTTCTTATCGACTACTTTGTCAATCAAGATAGGCTTTCCAACTTGGCCTGCATTAGGAAAAATAGAATATGCATTCACATGCAGCATTGGGATCACTTCACCTGAGCCTAAAGCAAGAGTGAGATCGCGTGGCATCGGAGTCTCTGGAGTCACCTCTCCTGCCCGTTCAACCAAGTCAAGCACAGCTCCAATACCGACCTTCTCCATAATCGTGATACTGCACATATTAACCGAGCTAATCAGACAAGTACGCAGGGTAATTTCTCCCAAAAATTTGTCAGTGGCATTTTTAGGTTTCCACTGGTCATACTCTTTGGGAGAGTCATCGATCAAAGTAGCCGCCGTGACACGCCCATCATCGATGCCCGCTGCATAGACAAACGGTTTAAAAGATGAACCTGGCTGTCGTTTAGCCTGTGTGGCACGATTAAAATTAGAGCTCGCAAAATCATAACCACCGACCATAGCAAGAACACGGTGACTTTCTGGATGAATCGCTACCAAAGCACCTTCCACCAAAGGCTTTTGTTCAAGTGAAAGTTCTATGCTGGGTGATATCTTATCAACACGAACCCAAATGATATCGCCGACCTTGAGAAGCGAAGCGATATTCTTAGGGGCAGGCGTATATTGATCGGGATTAAATGGCCTTGCCCACGAAGCTTTCGATAATGGCAAAATACCCTTTGATGAAAGTCCTAAATCAACCACTGCCTCTTGCTTAGTATTCGAAACACTTTTTACAACGCCCATCATGAGTGTTGCGACTTCGATTTTGCGTTTACTATCCCGAATGCTCTCAGCTTTTTGCTCAGCATCATCACTGGGCAAACGCGCGATAGGACCTCGATAACCTTGACGTTTATCTAAAACACGCAGTCCCCATTTCATCGCATCGTTGGCTGCGACTTGAACCTGCATATTCAAACCCGTATAAATCGTGAGGCCGTCTTTATAAAGAGCATCTTCGCCCAGTTCATCGATCAAAAATCTCCGGATTTCTTCTGTAAAATAAGGAGCTTGGTTTAAATAAGGCTGAGAATGCAATTTGGCTATAATAGGCTCGACACGAGCTTTGTGTGCCATCGCTTCCGTAATAAATCCGTGTATAACCATTTGTTCTAGAACATAGTCTCTTCGTTGTCTGACACGTTCAGGATCTTTCACGGGATTAATTTTATTAGGACTTTTTGGCACAGAAGCCAAAGATGCCGCTTGAGACAGCGTTAGCTGCTTAGCAGGAACACCGTAATAAGTCTGAGCAGCTTCTTCGAGGCCATAAGCGCCATTTCCGAAATAAATCTGGTTTAAATACAGATTTAAGATCTCATCTTTAGTCAGTGCATCTTCAATGCGTTTAGCTAAAATAAATTCTTTAATTTTACGGGTATACGTGCGCTGTCTTGTCAACAACATGGTTTTCGCGGTTTGCTGCGTGATCGTACTTCCACCTAAACGTTGCCCACCAATAATTTGGTATTTTACTTCGTTTAAGGCTGCGCGCAGTATGCCAAAATAATCGATCCCTTGATGCCGATAAAAATCAGCGTCTTCAGCCGCTAGAAAAGCATTTTTAACGAGCACAGGTAGAGATTTCACAGAGATTGTCGTTCGCTTTTCGATATAAAACTCAGCGACTAAATTATTAGAGGCATCCAACACACGGCTGACTTGATAGGGTTTATAATCTTCGACTTGATCCAGCTTCGGCAAATCGTGCAAAATAATTTGTATCACGGCAAAGCCAATGCCAATCGAGAAAGCACAGCCCATGACCAAAAATAAAATGAGTCGATTTAATTTTTTACTTTTCACTCTCTCTGTCTTAGGACAAAGATGGCACTATGATCAAGTACCTTGGTTCTAAACGTCAACTGATCCCACAGATACTACAAGCTATTTCAGAGGCAAACCCTGGGGCAAAACACGTAATTGATCTCTTTTCAGGAACTTCCAGAGTCGGTCATGCCCTTAAAAAAGCGGGTTACCAAGTTTCATCGAATGATCACAACCAATATGCTTACTGGTTAGCCAAATGCTACGTTGAAACAGACTTGAACGCAGTCAAACCTGAAGCAGAAGCTTGGATTAAGCGTCTGAACCAAATTCCAGGCCAAGCTGGATATTTCACAGAAAATTTCTGCCTCAAATCACGTTTTTTTCATCCCAAAAACGGTGAAAAGATAGATGCGATCAGAGAAGTTCTTTCTCTCGAAAAGCTGGATCCCAACTTATTTGCTGTCTTATTGGTTTCACTCATGGAAGCAGCGGACAGAGTTGATTCTACCTGCGGTATTCAGATGTCTTATTTGAAATCCTGGGCTGATCGGGCACACCATGAGTTAAAGTTAAGATTACCTGATCTCACCCACCAATCACCCCATGGCCCTAGCAAAGCCTATTGCCTTGATGCAATACAAGCTGCTGAGCAACTTAGAGCAGACGTGATTTATCTCGATCCACCCTATAATCAGCATAATTATCGTCGCAATTATCATATTTGGGAGACTCTTGTTCTTTGGGACAAACCAGAAACCTATGGAGTCGCAACCAAGCGTGTCGATTGTAAAACACATAACAGCGCTTTTAATTCAAAAACAAAATTTATTCATGAATTCGCGAAGTTAATCGCTACCCTTCAAGCTAGAACTCTCGTAATTTCTTTTAACAACGAAGGTTTTATTGCACGAGATGAAATGGAATCTCTGCTAAGTCAAAAAGGCGAAGTTTCTGTTCAGACGATTGATTACAAACGCTACGTAGGCGCTCAAATCGGCATTTATAATCCTAAAGGCAAGCGCGTTGGAGAAGTCAGTCACCTTAGAAATAAAGAGTACTTATACGTAGTGAATACCTAAACACGTCAAACGACCGATGGCAATTTTTAAGAACCTGCCTGTATTCTAAGACATGTTAAAATTTTGCCTCTTACTCTGTCTGTTTTCTCTTAACTTACAAGCTACCGATTATCATGCACGCTTCGAATCTTTCGAGCATGCAGCAATCGGCGACAATATTAATCTTTTAGGTATTAACGGGAAACTTCTTCATCTGCCCAATGGTCTTACTTTAAGCTTTGGAAATATCATTGCGATGCCTGATTTCTATGGCATCCCAGGTTCACCAATTTCTGATGGAGCCAGCGAGCGAGAACGTGAAACTCGCTTTTTAGCTGCTTATAAAACACTCGCAAATGATCAAAACTCTATCCAAGAAGCCATGAATATTATCGCTGCGATTCATGTTCTAAAACCGGGTGAAGACCAAAATTTACAATGGAATTGCCTCACTGGAGGTGCATGCTCAGGCAGCAGCTGGTGGCTTGAACCAGGCCGATATCTATCATTGGCGAAGACGGATTATGATCACTTTGGAAGCGATGCGATCAAAACCTATCTTGCTGGACATCAAGTCGCCTTAAAAAAAGCTTTAGAAGGAAACCTTGAACAAGCCTATGCCATGGATGCTTTTGCATGCCATTTTTTGACAGACAGATTTTCTTCAGGTCACATGAGAACTCCTAGGCGTGAATTAGCAGACAATGTTACTCCGTCTGTCATTGGTTCGTTACTGGCTAATTTTATGCACAACGAAGAATGTACTCACGGTCTACATGTTCATAACCAACAAGGCGATCGATGGATAGCCTACGGAGATGGACATTATTTAGATGCTAAAAACAAAGATAATTTCAAAATCACGCAAGAAGCTGTTCAACTCTCTGCCAACGACATCTATCAAGCTTTTTCAAACAGACAGCTTCCTACAACCTATCAGCAATTAGCTTTAATTCCCGAAGCAGACGAAAGCGGTTCTAATGCAACCCTAGACATTGCACCTTTATTTTACTGGGATTCTGCAACGAGCTTGCTGATGCGTCGGGTTAATCTCAATAACCTTAACGACTATCAATGGACCTCTGACTGGGTGGGCTGGAGCACACTAGCAGCGCTCAAAATCTCAAACAGATCAACCAGTCCTCGATAAAAAACATAAGAAGCTAAGCCCACAGGGACACCAAGCGCAACAAAACTATTCACAGCAATCGCACACTGCACAAGCAATTCTTCTCTTGGTTCATGATGTTCAAAAAGAGAAGCTTGCGTTCTAAAACACAGTAAGAAAAATATTAATATTCGCATAAAAGCAAAGGCGTAAAATTCAAGTAATCACAAGACAACATACGATATTCAATACCACGCACAAAACCTTGAACAGCCGTTCTATGAGAACGTTCTCCATGCAAGTGGCCATAGACACAAAGTTTGACTCCAAAAGCTTCTAACAGCTCTGAAAAACCTGTGGGTCCATGGTTAGCTGCAAACGGCGGGTAATGAATGGCTGCGATAATAGGCCGACCAGCCGCAATTTTCTGAGCAGATTCCAAAGACATTTTCAGTCTCATACATTCACGCTCGTAAATCTTTAAATCTTGCTCTGTATAATCCAAAGCTCCCGGCGCAGACCAACATCGACTACCTGCTACCACAGCAGGGCCTAAATCATAACAATCGTTTTGGAGCGCAACACAGCTTTTGGGCAAAATCCCTCTGACTTTGCTAATACTGCTCCACCAATAATCATGGTTACCCCGCCCTAAAATTTTAAAACCAGGCCGATTGCCAATCCATTCTAAATCTAATTTAGCTTCTTCGAGGCGCATAGCCCATGAGAGATCTCCTGGGCATAAGACAATATCTTCCAAAGCGACAAGTCTATCCCAAGACTCTGCCATGCGTTCTGCATGGCCTCGCCAATGAAACCCAAAAATATCCATCGGTTTGTTGGACGAAAAAGACAGATGCAGATCGCTAATACCCCAAATACGCATGTGGCGATTGCTATATCTCTCTATTTCCATTAAATCCAGGGCATAATATGACACCTATTGAACTCGAAATCGGCATGGGGAGAGCCCATTTTCTATTTGAACGCGCTGCCATTGTCCCGGATCATCAAATCGTTGGCATTGAATACAAAGTCCGCTGGGTCGAACAAGCCATCAAAAAACAAAACCGTGAACAAATCTACAATGTCACACCCATCCACGGAAACGCTTGGGAAGTTGTTCCGGAGTTGTTTGCTCCAGAAAGTTTAAGTCTGATTATTCTGAACTTCCCAGATCCCTGGTGGAAAAAGCGTCACAAAAAACGACGTGTCTTAAATGAGCAGTTTCTAGAGCTTTTGGTCTCTCTTATGAAACCACGAGGACAGTTTTTCTTTCAAAGTGACGTCTTAGAACTGTTCGAAGTTTATTCTGAACTTCTAGAATCAAAACTCTCAAAACTTCCGTGTGATTCAAACCCACTGTTTGCAAAATCTCATCGTGAAAAAAAATGTGAAGAGGCTGGGTTGCCGATCTATCGCATGTTATTAGAGAAACCATAGCCAAAACCTCTTCGTGCTTTCTAATAAAAAGCATGAACTTATTCAGAACCAAAACCATCGATGAGGTTGGAACTTCTCAAAACGGGCTCAAACGTTGCCTCGGAGCCATGGATGTTACTTTCTTAGGGGTCGGGGCCATTATTGGTGCAGGCATCTTTGTACTCACAGGTGTTGTCGCTGCCACACACACAGGCCCTGCGATTGTCTTGTCCTATGTTGTCGCTGGGTTAGCTTGTATTTTCGTGGCCTTGTCTTATGCAGAACTCGCTGCGAGCATTGGTGGTTGCGGCAGTGCTTATGGCTATGCGTATGCAGGTCTCGGCGAAATTATTGCTTGGATTATCGGCTGGGATTTATTGCTCGAATATGGCTTAGGCATATCGACTGTTGCTGTCGGCTGGTCAGGTTATGTCAAAAATGCCTGTGCTTCTTTAGGATTTGAATTGCCTCATGCTTTAATCAACAGCCCTGCAGAAGGTGGCATCATTAATTTGCCTGCTGCGTTAATAATTTTATTAATCTCAGGCTTACTTTGTATCGGCGCACGAGAAAGCGCAAGATTTAACACAGCGATTGTCTTTATTAAGCTTCTCGCGATTGCTGTCTTTATCTCGATTGCATCGTTTCATGTTGAAACCGCTAATTGGAAAGTGTTCATGCCATTTGGTTGGGCTGGAGTCATGCAAGGAGCAGCCCTGGTATTTTTTGCTTATATTGGCTTTGACGCAGTCTCCACTGCAGCCGAAGAAACGATTAACCCACAACGTAACTTACCGATCGGCATTATCAGCAGTTTGTTATTTTGTACGGTGATTTATATTATCGTTTCTGCTTTGCTGACTTTGGTGGCTCCTTATGGAGAATTAAACGTCAAGTCACCTGTCGCTGAAGTTTTGCTCAATCTTGATCACAGATTTGCCGCAGGTATTATTTCAGCAGGTGCAATCGCTGGCCTCACAACCGTTATGTTGGTTTTGTATTATGGCTTTTCTCGTGTTTTCTTGGCTATTTCACGTGACGGACTTTTGCCACGCAGATTTGCCAAAGTGAACCCTAAGACTCAAACTCCCATCGGAATTATCTTATGCAGTGGTGTTGTGATGTCACTGGTCGCAGGTTTCACACCTATTGGAGATTTGGCCGAGCTTGTGAACATTGGAACACTGGCAGCATTTGTGTTGGTCTGCGGTGGCGTAATCGCTCTGCGCATTAAAAAGCCTGATTTGGTCAGACCTTTCAAGTTATCTTATCACCCAGTAATTCCTGTCTTAGGTATTATTTTCTGCTTATATCTCATGTTCAGCCTGCCCCTTACAACCTGGATTCGATTTTTTGTCTGGATGGCTCTGGGGCTTGGCATCTATGCAGGCTATGGTTACAGAAATAGCCTGGCACAAAAGCAGGATTTATAATTCTTCTTTTTCAGACCAACTTGACCAAGGAAACTTAAGACTATTTAGATAGTCACCTAAGTAATAGTTGGTCAAATCTACGGCGGTTTTACACGTCGTCGTAAGGATCAAAGACTTAACAACAGAGGTCACAAAAGAAGTTACGAAACCCACTCGGAATGAAAGCTCTTTAGGCAATGTAATCGTCGAATCTTTTCGAGTTGCTTGATTTAAAATCAAAAGTGTCGCAAGTTCTGCTGCATCAGCAATATTAAAATTCTGGATTAAATAACCCATACCATAAGAAACAGCACCTTTAGCTGGAATCGAAACCATAGGTTTCTGAACAGAATAGTTATCCAAAAGATAATTCTCGAAAGAATCTGTCTGATTCTTTCTCCAGTTTTTTCCCGCGTCTAGAACACCTTGAGACAAAACATCTCCGCCATTATTAATTAAAAAGAGAAGATAAGAATTATGAATTCCGCCACATCCATACAGAGCAGAAAATCCTAGAACTTTAGAAATAAGCTTCGTCATTTGGCCGTACAAGTCTGCTCGATCATAAAGACGTCCAGTCAAATCGACAGGTAGTTCATAGTGAATTTTAAACGCAACCGTCATTGCTTTTGAAAGATCGCGAACAATGGCTCCATTAATGGGGTTTTTTTCTTCAATTGTTTTAATCGCAATGGCAAGTGGTTGATACTGCCTCAAAAAAGCATCTACAGAACCGTCTACCAATAAAGTTTCTGTACTTGGAATATTATTACGCAAACAAGTTCCGACATCACCCACTAAAATCCAGATATCTACACTCGCTCTCATAATATCTTTTTCGACGACTTCTAAATCTTTGGAAAGATTATTATGAGCAGAAACATTCGCACAGAAACAAACGATCAGCGCGACTATAAATCTTGAATAACTTGAACGTAATATTGACATAATTCTTCCGACTGAGCCCATAAGGGATGTGTGTGTGTAAATAAACAAAAGGAGCCTTCTATCAACTCTTGAGCCTTTGGAAAAGCTTTTTGTTCAGAACCCAGTTTTTGAAACAATGTCTATTATTTCTGCGAACTAACAGGCTTAAGAAGCGCCTTTAACACCTCTATGTCTGTTGGATTAAAACGCCACGCCAAGGTCATAAGGGTAACTCGCAATCGGTGAGATCGACGCGATTATATTACAAAAAGAACCGAAGGGATACCGCCGAGGCATGAGACCTTCAATCGCTCTGGCGGCCCCCCCCTGGATCCATCGCCATAGGGAGAGGCTTGCGATACATACAGGGAAAGGAAAGCAGATCAATAGTCAGAAGTCTTACTGGGGAGCCAGCGAAACACCTGCAAAACTCGCGCTCATCAGACGAGCGTCAAACAAAGCGAGTTGCGAATTCTGCTGATCACCTGCTGACTGATAAGCCAAAGAAGCTGAACGGTAAGCCTCAGCAGAAAGCAGATAAGCTTGTCTTGCTTTAATGTCTTCTCTCAATGCAGCATACCCTTCGGCAACTTGTTTATATCTCATAGCAGATAAGATAAAAGAATTAGCAGCAGTGGCAAAATCAGCATTAGGGCCACACATTACATAAGCACTGCCAGTATTAAACAGACTTTCTGCGACGTTAAAATCCATCATAATCCTTTGAGATACCTGTAAGTTTCCAACACTTCCATCTCCAACACGAACGCTAGGAAGCATAGGAACCATAGGAATTTGCAACACAACTGCTACTGGAAGATTTTTTTCGCGAGCCGGTTTAACAGGAAGACTGGCAGTTTTTTCAGATTTAAAAGGTTGGTGAAGAAACAACTCTTCGGCAGTTTTACCCTCTAGATCAACAATTGCAATTTGCTCCTTGGACATCCTGCCTTTCAAGAGCGGTATTATCTTCATACGATGTTTAAAAAACCCCAAATGCAGAGCGGTTTTGCCCGTTTTATCTTGAAGAGAAATCTGTTCTGCTGACATCTTATTCATCAGCATCTCCACAAACCAATCGCGACCACTCTCAACTGCAATATGTAAAGCAGTCTTTCCATTATCATCCTGAAGGGAAATTTGTTCAGATGACATCTTATCGATTAATTTTTGTACAGGATCTTTCAGTTTCCATGAAACAATGTCCGCTATTCCTCGAGGCTCCCCTTCTTCCCTCGTTGGAGGATTAGGCTCCGCCAGCCAATGCAATAGCCTCACTCCTAGATTTTGCTGAGTCATAATTTGCTCTGAAGACATTGCTTGTATTTTCCCAAGTAGTCGATCCAAATCTTCAAGCTTCTTTTTGTTAATCGACAAGTCTAATGGAGCGTCAGTAGTCAAAACCGGTTCTGTAGATTCTACGGTAGGGGCAGGCTCTGCAGCAAAAGGACCAGGAACACCAGGAGCCATGTACCCTTGAGGGTAAACCCAGCTGCCGGTTCCAATAGGTTGTTCAAGAATACCCGGCTCTGAGTCTGAACCAGCAATAGAGACAGTC
>JBAXMC010000042.1:0-12647 GCA_037134495.1 Myxococcaceae bacterium | reverse complement strand
GTCCAGGTGCCATAGCCGATTAGCATAACATAGAAAACTTTGCTGATTTCAAAACGTCTTTTTTGGTGCCTTGGATTAGGCTTTGGTATGAGCAAAGAGACAAACAGGAGAAATCCTGTTGCAAACAAAAGTTCAAATCGACCCGTTAAAATTAAGATCAGGCTCAGAAAAATGGCAGCTTGGATAGAGCTTTTCACAAAACCAACCCAAGCAGCGAGTAAAATTAGCAACCAAAGTAAGATGTCTGTCGATAAGTCTGTCATGGCAATAGCAAGCATAACTTCATCTCCATCAACTTCGCAAACACTTCCTGCTCCGATGAGCCGTCAAGATGCATTGACAGAGGCGCTTATCAAGGCTGTTGAGGCTTCCGAAGATAAATTCGAGAAATTAGCTCAGGATGTCACGAATTATAAGAGCCCGCGCACGTATGGGAAAATGGCAGGCGCTACAGTGGGAGGTGTTTTGGGCGGTCAAACAGGTATGAGTTTAGGTCAAACACTTGGTGAAGAAGTAGGAGGCTTTCTAGGAGGAGAAGCTCCTGCGACTCAGCAAGTTAACATGATTAGACTGCAACAAGCAGGTCAAGAAATGAATACGACAACGACTGCAGCAACTAATATTCTAAAGAGTAATGGTGAAACCCAAAAGCTGATTGCTAGTAATTTCAGGGGTTAAACGTCTCTTTGCCAAAATCGGCAGATAGGCTAGAGTACCTCTATGGGTGTATCAGCTGGCTTACTGTTGCTTTGTGTCTTGATTGTGATTCATGAATTGGGTCACTTTTGGGTTGCAAAACTTTTGGGTGTTCGTGTTTTGACTTTTTCCGTCGGATTTGGCCCTAAATTATTAAAAATAACGCTTGGTGGGACAGAGTATGCTTTGAGCGCTATCCCGCTAGGCGGCTATGTTAAAATGCTGGGCGAGTCACCAGATGAGATCTTAAGTGATGAAGACAAGAAAAGAAGTTTTTTACATCAGCCGATTTGGCGCAAGTCTCTCATCGCTTTTGCTGGGCCATTTTTTAATTTGGTTCTGCCTGTTTTCTTATTTTTCTCAATATTCATAGGCTCGCAGCAAGCTTACAAGCCTATTTTAGGCGATATTATTGAAGGAAAAGCCGGAGCGATAGCAGGTCTTCACGCCGGCGATCTGGTTACAAGCATTAATCATCAGCCGATTCAAAGCTTTGTTGAAATGGTCCAAATTGTTTCAAGCCATCCAGGTCAAAAACTGGATTTTGAAGTTTTGCGAGACGGTCAGAAAAAAAATATTCAAGTGATACCAGATGCTGAAAAAGATAACAAAGTGGGTCGTATTGGCGTTAAACTCAGCGACCCGCCGCAATCTTTTACGATTCAAGTGGGACCGTTAGAGGCTCTGAAAAAAGCTTATGAAAGTACTGTCGATATTATAAAACTAACAGTCATGTCACTGTGGATGCTCATAAACGCTGAGGTTTCTCCCAAAGAGCTCGGTGGTCCCTTGATGATTATGAGTGTAGCCAGTCAAGCGGCTTCTCAGGGCTGGGCGTATTATTTGCAGCTGATGGCTTTAATCAGTGTGAATCTAGGACTCTTAAACTTATTGCCTGTGCCAGTCTTAGACGGTGGGCATTTGTTCATGTTCGGTATTGAAGCTGTGACTCGTCGGCCAATCAACGCTAAAGTAAGACAGATCGCGACACAAATAGGTTTGGCGCTGTTATTAAGCCTCATGGCTGTTGCTATGTTTAACGACGTAATGAGATTAATGCACTAGTCAGAATGCCGACAGAAAAAAACGAGAGAAACGAGAACGATACGCCATATTGAAGCATGTTGATAAAGCATAGGCCAATCACATAGGCACAAGTGCCGATTGCTAAAACAGGAACAATGCTTGGAATCTGAAGTAGTCCTGATCTGCCAGCAGAAATCGCAGCGATGCTGTTCATCAGGAAACAACTAAAAATACTAAAAATTACCATGTTTTGCAGCGCGAGCTGCTGCGTTGTGATGCTGATCATGGTGAAAGAAGTGAGACCTTGAAGAAGAAGCGATACCCAAGGGGAATTATATTTATTAACTTTAGTGAGGATTCTCTTAAAGGGCAGATGATTATTCTGAGCTAACGTAACCAAATTCCAGCAGTTGCTGCCCAGCATAAAAAACGCTCCGCCCGTAATCGAAGCAAAGACCAAACTATTAACTAATTTTGCTAGCCATAGATTGTTTCCAAAAAACACGGATCCAAGTGCAAGCATGGGCTCTCTTGTTCCTGAAAGACCTGCTCCTAAAGATCCAAAGAAAGCAATTTGCAGCAGAACCGTAATAATACTCACGATGCAGAAAGCGATTATAATCGTTCTTTTAATATTACGCGTTGGATTTTCAATAAATCCGCCAATCGAACAGACCACTTCGAAGCCAATTAGCGCATACAGACAAACAGGAATGGCTGTACATGCTTGTTCAAGAGATAGACTCGCAGAGTTAAAATCAAAATTATCGCTGTTAAATAAGTAAAAACCTGCGAATAGCCCAAAAATTAACGGCGTTAACTTGATGGCCGCAAACAAATATTTGATTCTACTATTAATCGAGACACCGATAATATGAAGCAAAGTTAACAGCGCAATCAAGGCTCCATCTAAGAGTAGAGGGTGTATAGGGGCCAAAAAATCAACATGGCTAATAAAAAAGCTATTCACAGTATGAAGCAGAAAAGCCGCTGAGGTTGATTTGGCTAAAAAATAAGTCCAACCACTTAAAAACCCAGCAAAAGAACCAATATACTGTTTGCTATAGACGTAGAGCCCTCCTGAAAGAGGCTGCAGTCGAGTGAGGTCTGCAATGGTTAGAATCAGTGGGAACATCAGCAGTGAGGCTAAAACATAAGCGAAGGGGCTTAATGCACCCAGTGTTTCTGCAAGTTGTCGCGGATTTACAAAAAGACCACCGCCAATCATGGTCATCAGAGCCAATAAAATGGCTGAAAAAGGCGTAAGTGTTTTATTCACAAAGGCTCACAACTCATCTCTTCAATTTATGGAGAACTGCCGATTTGATCAATAGGGCTTCCTCAGACTTCAAGGCCAAGTTGACAGCTGCATAAAACAGCATACTGACGCCTAGGGCGATCGTAAGCAATAAAATATTATACAGGCTAGGTCCCTGTGACCAGTCTCCAAATAAACAAATCCAGTAGGCGATAAAACCCATCAATCCAGCAAGCACTGTTTGTTGTAGCATAGACTTGAACATGGATTTTGCCCCAAGACGTCCAATCTTACGACGTAAAAAATAAACCAATAAAGCTGTTTGCACAAAACTTGAAAGAGTCAGCGAGAGTGCAAGGCCGACTACTTGATAACGCATGAGTGCTAAGCCTAAAGCAAAGTTAATGATCAGAATAAATGCTGCAATCCAAACAGGGGTTCGCATGTCTTGCAGAGCATAAAAAGCTTGTACAGTTGTTCTTGAAAAAGCGACGCTGATCAGTCCAGGCGCAAATGCAATCGTTGCATAAGCAGTTAACTTAGTAGCTTCCCAATCATAGGCACCATGAAAAAATAAAACAGAGACAATTGGCAGCCCAATCACCGTCAGGCCAATTGCTGCAGGAAACGTAATAAAGTTCGTGAGTCTGGTTGAAAAACTCCAAGTTTTAATGAGCTTTTGATGATCATCTGTTTGGTCGCTCATGGCTGGCAAAGTTGCTGTTGCAATGGAAATAGCAAAAATGCCCAAAGCCACCTGCATGAGTCGATCTGCTGTGCTGTAACAAGTGATCTGGCCTTCAGGTAAATAGCTGCCCAGTTGTCTTAAAACCATGAGATTAATCTGATAAATCGCAACGCCAAAAACAGAGGGCAATAAAATTTTAAGCAGCATTCAAACGGGTTCTGTATGAAATTTGAACGAGGGTTTAAGCAAGAGGCCATAACGAGCTAGCGTAGGTAATTGGACTGCCAGTTGTAAAACACCACCGATCACAACACCAAGAGCGAGAGCATAGATAGGGTGCTCAAAATAATTATGAAACCCATAAGCACAGGCAATCATCGCAATGTTTAATAAAACAGGCGATGCTGCCGGTGTTGTAAAATGCTTGTGAGAGTTTAATGCACCCATGCTTAGGGCAACCAAGCTGATAAAAAAGACATACACAAACATCCAGCGCGTAAGAGATACGGCCATTTCCATTTGATCAGGCCGTTCAGCAAAACCACTGGCAAAAGCGTAAACTAAACCAGAAGCACCCAGTGTGCCCAAGACAACTAAAATGGACAGTGTGATTAAAAGCAAGCCTAAAACAGACTGATAAAAACGCTTGGCTTCATCCAAGCCTTCTTGTTTCATGACTTCTGTGTAGACGGGGATAAACGCAACGGTCAGAGCGCCTTCAGCCACAAAACGCCTGAGCGTATTGGGGATGGTGAAAGCAATATTAAAAGCATCCATGACGGCATTGGCGCCAAAGAGATGCGCAGTGACCATATCGCGAGCCAGACCCGCGATACGAGAAAGCGTGGTAAAAAAAGCCACCACGCCTGCATTTTTTGTTAGTTGAGATTTAGCGGAGTCGTGCATAGAGGGGGATCATACCCCAATATTACTCGCCTGTAACGTTAAAGCCTTTGAGTGCATCACCTAAAGTACCCATGCCGCCCTTGCTAACTTTGGCAACTGGCGCATTTTGCTGAGCCAAGTAAGCGCGATAATCAAAACCTTTTTCAGCTTTTTTCACGGCTTTCATGGACAGACCAATCTTACGGTCTTCAGAATCGATATCAATAATCATGACTTCTACTTGATCACCTGGCTTAACAAAGTCATGTGGGTTTTCCACGTGTTCTTCAGCAAACTCAGAGACGTGGCAAAGTCCGTCAATACCGGGTTCGATTTCGATAAATGCACCAAAGTCAGTGACCTTCGATACAGTGCCTTTCACGCGTGCGCCACGTGGGTACACATGTGGAATTCGGCCCCATGGATCTTCGTGCAGTTGCTTGATACCGAGTGAGAAACGCTCGTTTTCAACATCGATATTAAGCACAACAGCTTCAACTTCATCGCCTTTTTGGAAGATTTCAGACGGATGCTTGACTCTATGAGTCCAAGACAAATCGCTGATATGTACCAAACCGTCGATGCCATCTTCAATACCAATAAAGATACCGAAGTCTGTCAAGTTGCGAACTTGGCCGCGAATAACTGTACCCACTGGGTATTTTTCTTCAAGTTGAGTCCAAGGGTTTGGTTCTACTTGCTTCATACCGAGAGAAATACGTTTGTTTTCTTGGTCGATATCCAAAACCATCGCACTGACTTCATCGCCAATGTTGACGATCTTAGATGGATGTTTGACGCGTTTGGTCCAAGACATTTCTGAAACGTGGATCAAACCTTCAATACCAGGTCGAAGCTCAATAAATGCGCCGTAATCTGTTAGAGAAACCACTTTGCCTGTAACTTGAGTTCCCACTGGGAATTCTTGTTGAGCACAAAGCCATGGATCTTCTTGGATTTGTTTAATGCCCAAAGAAACACGTTCGTGTTCTGGGTCATATTTAAGAATCTTTACTTTAACAACGCTGCCGACTTGGAAGAGTTCTGCAGGGTTTTGAATACGGCCCCAGCTCATGTCTGTGACATGCAAGAGACCATCGACACCGCCCAAATCAACGAACGCACCGTAATCGGTCATGTTCTTGATGACGCCATCCAAAACAACACCTTCTGCCAAGTGTTGAAGAGTTGCGCCGCGTTTTTCTTCGCGTTCTTTCTCAAGCAAAGCACGACGGCTGAGGACAATATTGCCGCGTTTTTTATTGAACTTGATCACTTTAAATTGGAACCGTTCGCCAATCATTTTGTCTAGATTGCGAATGGGTCTAAGGTCAACTTGGCTGCCAGGCAAGAAAGCCCGAACGCCGATGTCAACTTGCAAGCCACCTTTGACGCGACCTGTTACGGTTCCTTCTACAATTTCATCTCGTTCACAGGCGAGTGAGATGTCATCCCATACTTTGACTCGATCTGCTTTCTCTTTGCTGAGTACCAGGTGACCGGATTCGTCTTCACGAGATTCGACCATGACGTCAACTTTATCTCCAACTTTAATTTGGATTTCACCATTGACTGATGGGAATTCGGACGTAGCAATCAGGCCTTCTGATTTATAGCCAATGTCTACTGAAATGAAATCTTTGTTCACGGCCAACACGGTCGCGGACACAATTTCGCCTTCTAGGACTTCATCGCGGGCATAGCTTTCATTCAACAAATCTTCAAATGACAGGGTTTCTTCTTGGGTTCTCACTCAATTTCCTTTAAGATGACCGAATTATAAATTCGTCATGAACGGGTTTAGTGCTTAGTTCTTATGCCATTATGAAAACGAAAACAAGACGGTTGTTACAACCTATTTGGAATGCTTTTGATGTTTTATTTCCCCCAGAGGGGTTGCTTCTATGCGTGAGCGGAGGTTCAGATTCGCGTGCGCTGATGGAAGCCGTGGCGCATTGGCCACATAGAGTTCAAAATATTCACATAGTTAGCGTGGATCATGCGACACGGCCAGAGACTAAGCGAGAAGCTGAAGCTGTTTGTGCGCGTGCAAAAATTTTGGGTTTTGAATCGCATCTTTTATCTTTATATCCTGTGATTAAAAAAGACGAAGCAAGCCTGCGGGCAGGGCGTTATGGTCTAATTTGGCAGCTGGCACGTGATCTGGGTATCAGAGCAATTGCAACGGCTCATACGCAAGATGATCAAGCTGAGAGCTTTATTATGGATATGATGGGTCATGGGGGTGGGACAGAAGGTTCTGCGATGCCAGCTGTGTCTGAACGGCCTGAGGGTTTACTTCTTAGGCCTCTCTTAGAATTCACACGCGCCTATTTGATCGCTGTTTTGAGTGAGCTTGGTCAGGAAGATTATTTTACAGACCCAACTAATCAGCAAAGTTTGGGGTCTCGTGTTCAAGTACGGGATTTTTTAAAATTGCACCCGACTCCCCAAACGCGTTTGGCAGGTCTCGCACAAAAACGAAAATCAGACTTAGATGCGTTGAAAGCTTGGGCCTGTGATTTGATAGAGGTTTACAGTGCAGGGCAAGTATTAGTCAAATTTACCCCAGAAATCCCAGAAGCTGTTTTGCTACAGGCGTTTAAGAAAGCTTTAAGTAGCTTATTGCCCGATCAAGATTTGCGCAGCGCACATAAGACACTTGAGTTGATGGCTAAACAAAAAAAGGGGAGTTTTGACCTCCCCGGATGTGTGGCTGAGATTAGAGATTCAGCGGTGCTATTAAGGACAGCCAGAAGCATCATATGAATCAGCGCAATCTTCGAATGCTTGACCTGTTGTTGCGCAGTTGACCGCAAAACATTCTAACGCAGCTGCAACAAGGATATTTTGACAAGATTGTTTAGCTAATGAGGCCTGACCGATACTTTGAGCAGCAGTCTGAACGGTTGCGCAGGCAGTTTTCATATCAGGGATCGTGCTGCAAGTAGTTGCTTGGCATGCTGCAAGCGCGTCTGACACGCTGGGTGCAGTTTTTATAGGGGTGCTTCCACAGCTAACAGAGAGTACGACTAAGAGAGAGAGAGCGAGAGTTTTGATCATAGATTTCAGGTTCGCATGGATAGAAACTGAAATGCAAGTCAAAGCACAAAAAAACGCAACTCGTCATGAAACCAAGTTGCGTTTACCGATCTAAAACAGCTTAAACTGTTTTTTCTCTTTTTTTCGGATTCCCGATTTGAGCCTCCGTGCGCCCGATGTTTCCTTGTTTATCGCAATAGTAAAGATAACCTTTTTCTCGTTTTATCTTTGTTCTTACAACAAACTCACGAGGGAATCTTTTCTTCTGTTTGCCGAAAAGCATTTTAGAACGATAAAGATTCATTTCTCTGTCTAGATAATAAAGCCAACCTTTTTCAGGCTGGACTGCGACTTGTCCGATAATTTTTTTCATTTTTCTACCTATATGCATTCAAAAATAATTCACGTCGTTAATTAGCGGCGTGACTTTTCAGATAGAAACAATTCCAAAAAACTGCAACACTTTTGTGTGACTTTTTATTTCTCGAATAAATCCCAATTCTGTGGACCAATATAAAGGGCTTGGACTTTCCCGTCTGGGCCAATTAGCATCGTCTCTGGGAATTGTGAGATGCCGTACAAACTCGCAACTTCGTGCTTCAAATCAAGCAATACCGGGAAGTTTGGTTTAAAGTCTCCAAAAAAACTTTTCACGTTTGCTTCGCTGGAGTCAACGGCTACAGCTAAAATCACGATTTGGCCTTTGAGGCGCTCGCTCATAGAGATCAAATGCGGCATTTCTTCACGACAAGGTCCACACCAAGTAGCCCAAAAATGAAGCAAAACTGTTTGACCTTTGTATTGGTCTAGAGAAATGCCTTGAAGCGTAAAATTAGGTGCTGCTTTAGGTTCTACAGGGATTTTGCTTAAGGCAAAGTTATCGCGTCTGTAAACTTGGAAGACGATTAAAGCGCCAATCAAACTGATGGCAAACCAAAAAAACAGTGCTTTGACGGTATCTAGTTTCATAGTTTTCTCTCAATATCTTCGTACAAAGTCCACTGACCCATGGCCCTGACCCAGTTATGCTCGGCTCTGCTGCTGTATTTATCGCTGTCCCATTTCCAATAACGGTCTTCAAAGATATCTATTAAAAAGCGAGCGCAAAGTTCCATGGGAATGAGCTTGATGCCATAAATAAGAGAATCTTTTTCGGGCTCGCTCCAGTAATCCCAGGCTTCTTCTTGGTAACCAGCAAGCGCAGCTTCATAAATCGGCAAATCAAACTGGCTATTGGGCTGATCTTCACCTTTTTGATTACACCAAGATCTGAAAGCATCCCCCATTTCTATAGGCCATGGCATTTTAGCCAGCGTATCTAGGTCAATTAAACAGATTGCTTCTTGTTTTGAATTAAAAATCAAATTGCTGATTTTTAAATCCCCATGGCTATGTCTGGCTGGTAGTTTCCATAAGTTAGGAATGGCCCGAGCGCTTTTGATCAGCTCAGTGCCGACTTTAGAGACACGATTATAGAAAGCATGATTTTTATTCTGAGCTAGAGTTTTTTCTAAACGATCTAAAAAAGTCGGCGTATCGTGAACATTGCTGCGCACAAACTGATAGTCATATTTGAAATTAAAAAGCGTTTTATGAAACTGACCTACTAAATTACCCGCAGAGTAACCCAGATCAGGTGAGTTGATTTGATCAAAAGTCTGGCCTTCTATATGCGTGAGCATGCGCCAACAGTCATTGCCGTCAATGGCATAGAGATCACCAGAATTTGTTTTAATTAATCTTGGAGTGAGAAAATTCTGAGAAGCTAAATAGTCTGTAACAGCTAGAATATCAGCGTTGACTGCAGGACCAAAAACAGGATGTAATTTCTGTAAAACATACACACCGTTTGAGGTCTGAACACGATAAGTTTGGTTAATTAAGCCGACAGGGATAGGCTCTACGAGCTCAGGTTCAAGACGTTGCCAGGCTTTGAGAATATTCATGAAAGGTGAGTCCATGCGCTTTAGCCACTGCTTCATAAGTAAGATAGCCTTGATACGTATTTAATCCTAGCGCTAAGCTCTTATTTTGTTTGCAAGCAGCTTCCAGGCCCATGCCAGCCAGCAAACGCATATAGGGCAGAGTAGCTTGCGCCAAGGCAAAAGTACTGGTTCGTGCGACCGCTCCAGGCATATTGGCTACACCATAATGCACAATGCCTTCAACTTCAAAAGTTGGATTTTCATGAGTTGTTGGATGCATCGTTTCGACGCATCCGCCTTGATCGACTGCGACATCTACAATGACAGAGCCTTTGCTCATTTGCCTGAGCAATTCTCGGGTGACTAATTTAGGTGCTTTGGCTCCCGCGATTAAAACAGCGCCAATCACTAAGTCTGCTTCTGTCACGGCTTCTGCGATGCTCATCGGTGTTGAGTAAAGCGTTTGAACGCGTTCTGAGAAAATATGATCTAAATATTCAAGACGATCGACATTGGTGTCTAAGAGGGTTACAATTGCGCCCATTCCCAGTGCGACTTTGGCAGCTTGCAGGCCTACTACACCGCCGCCCAAAATGGCGACTCTGGCCTTAGGAACACCTGTGACACCGCCCAGTAGCAAGCCCTTGCCGCCTTGGTGTTTTTCTAGACACCAAGCACCCACTTGAATGGACATGCGACCAGCGACTTCACTCATAGGCTTAAGCAGAGGGAGTGAATTGCCAACTTGAATGGTTTCAAAGGCGACGCCTGAAACTTTTTGTTTGAGCAGTGCTTCAGTCAGTTTTAAATCAGCTGCTAAGTGCAGGTAAGTAAATAAAGTTTGACCCGGACGCATGAGGGAGTATTAGGACTCAAGGGGTTCTTTTACTTTACAGATCATGTCAGCGCGCTTCCAGATGGTTTCTGGAGAGTCTATAATTTCAGCGCCAACAGCTTTGTATTGTTCATTAGAAATACCGGAGCCAACTCCGGCATGAGACTCAATTAAAACGGTGTGCCCATCGGAGACCAATGCTTTTACGGCAGCTGGAACAAGACCAACGCGATATTCTCTAACCTTGATCTCTGAAGGGCATCCGATAATCATGTAAGTAGGTTATACTTTTTTGACGATGATTTGGTCTTTTTGAAAAATAACAGAGACAACTTCGCCTTTGTCGATTTGTAAAGCACCTAACGGCAAACGTAGGAAAGGGCCGCTGGTTTTGATTTGTTGTGCACGGTAAACGCGTTCTTGACCAGCTGAAGGAGCTGTTCTGCCACGAATGCCAGTGCCGAGGTTCTCGCGGATCCATTTTTCAAGGGTAGCGACTTCACGTCCGCCATCTTTCAAGTTAGAAAATGCGCGTCTAATAGTGATATTTGAAGCTTGACCTTCTTTATGAAGCTTAGCGATCGAGTTGACGCCATCCATCAGGTAAGCAATCTGGATATCTTTAAAGGACACGGTAGAACGTTTTTTTCTTTGTTTTGCCATAAGCTTAGAAGAAATCAGATTTAAAGCTGTTTTTCAAGTAAAAAAGCCCCTCTTGTGAAAAATATTTGAGAGTACTAAGATTCATCTCCATAGTATGTCCACCTATTGTGCCAGTTGCGGTCAGAAAACCGAGAAGACGTTTTGTTCTTCGCGTTGTCAGATGGTTGATTTGAGCAAGTGGCTATCGGGGTACTATGCAATACCAGTCCAAGGAGATGACGACGATGACGATTCAATTGACCGAGAAAGCGATCGAGATGGCGAAAACGGCTCTAGCTGAGACAAATGGTGAAGAAGGTAACTATCTTCGCATCAGTGTAAAAGGTGGTGGTTGTTCGGGTTTTCAATATGGCTTAAGCTTTTCAGATCATGCTGATGAAAACGACCAAGTGATCGACTATAACGGCCTTAAAGTGCTTGTTGATGGTTTCACGGCAATCCAAATCCCTGGTACAGTGGTTGATTATGAAGAGACTTTAAGTGGCGCTGGATTCAAATTCCAAAATCCAACAGCCAAGCGCACTTGTGGTTGCGGTTCTAGTTTTGGGTGACCTTACTGAGCAAAAGCCATTTCGCTTCCAGAATTGACGCTAAGTGCGGTCTCTTTCACGCGGACATGCACTGTTTTACTGATTCCTGGCTGTTCCATGGTTACGCCATAAAGCTGATCGCTTTTTTCCATGGTGCGCCGGTTATGCGTGATTACGATAAACTGGGAAATCTTAGACATTTCCTGGACCATTAAGCTAAATCTATCTACGTTAGCTTCGTCCAGCGGCGCGTCCACTTCGTCTAGCAAGCAAAACGGTGAAGGTTTGATTAAGAAGATAGCGAAGATAAGGCTTGTAGCTGTGAGCGCTTTTTCGCCACCACTCATGAGCGCAATAGAAGCTAATTTCTTGCCTGGCGGCTGAGCAAAAATCTCAACACCACTGTTTAATAGGTCACTTGGATCTGTGAGTTCAAGCCAAGCTTTGCCGCCCCTAAACAATCTTGGAAACACTTTTGAAAAGCGTTCATTAATGGCTGTGAAAGCTTCTTCAAAACGCTGTTTGGTTGTTTCGTTGATTTTTTGAATAGCTGATTCAAGTTGCGCTAGAGCTTGCGCTAAATCATCGCCTTGAGTTTTCAAAAACGCATAGCGCTCACTCAAGTCTGTGAATTCTTGGATGGCGCCCTGGTTAATAGGTCCCAAGTGATCGATTTGGCGTTTCAATGCAGCCAGTTCGTAGTCAAAGTCTTCACCTAAAGCTTTATGGTGATAATCCGTCAAGATTTCATGAGCCTTGAGTTTGTGTTTCTCATAGAGCCGAGTATTTAAACTTTCGAGAGCCAGTTCTGATTCGCGAACTTCTAAAAGTAGTTTGTTAAGAGTTTTCTGGAAAGAATCGATGTCTCGGCGTTTACTAGAAAGTAGATGCTCAATTTGGGCCAAAGCTTGTTTCTGAGTGTCGCAGGCTTGTTTTTGTGTCTGTTGATTATGTTTTAAAATTTGCAGCTCTTTTTCGGCAGCAGCAATTTTTTCATGTGCTAACCGACTTTGCTCGCCCAAATCGATTTCATCTTGGGCGATTTCTTTAAGTTGTAAATCTAAGTTTTGAAGCTGGAGGCGGATGTCTTCCAAGTTTT
>JBAXMC010000041.1:0-12712 GCA_037134495.1 Myxococcaceae bacterium | reverse complement strand
AGACAGAACCTCTGGCTTCTTCAAGCAGATTGAGGCCTGGCAGCTCGCCATAACCAAAGCGCTTAATGGCTTGGTAAAGACGCTCTTTGCCAATGCGCTGGGCAATCTTAAACGTCCCAATATTGCTGGAATACTTGAAAATTTCTTCAGGGGTCAGCCACTCTTTTTTGGAGACATCTTTGATTGTCAGAGCGTCTAGATTCCAGACGCCTTTTTCGCAGTAAATTTTCTCATGTGGGTGAATCAGCCCTAAATCATAACCCGCAGCAAACGTGAGAATCTTGAAAGTAGAGCCAGGTTCACCGGTTCTACCAATGGCATTATTGCGTTTAGCGTTAGAGTTTTTTTCGGGTTTATTGGGATTCATCAGAGGGACGTTAGCTAAAGCTAAGATCTCGCCTGTTTTGGGTTTCATGACGATGGCCCAACCGCCTTTAGCGCCATGAGCCCGAACCGTTTGAGCCAAAACTTCTTCAGCCACAAATTGGATATTCCGGTCTATTGTCAGCGTGATTTGTTCACCCCATAAGTCTTCTTGGCTAGGAGCCAAATGGCTTCTAATGGGTCTGTTGCGGGCATCTTGCAGGGACAAAGTACTCCAAACTTTAGGTTTTAAGTAGCGCTCGAAAGCCCGCTCAATGCCGCCTAAAGATTGACCGTCTATCGTCACAAACCCTAAAGTTTGACCCAGTAAACCGTGATTAGGGTAGAAACGCTGTTCTTCTTCAGAAACACCGATGCCCTCAAGCTTCAAATCTTCGATGCGATGCGAAATATTAGGATCTAGGCGTCTCGCAAGCCAAACAAAAGAGCGGTCAGAAGACAGGCGCTCTAGCTGGTCATGCGAGAGAGAAGGAATGGCATGTTTTAGACTTTTGGCGACTTGGTCAGGCCGGTTCATGCGCCTGGGTTCAGCATAAAGCGAATGCACGCCAACACTGGTGGCCAGCAAACGCCCTTGTCTGTCAACAATGTCGCCTCTGAAACTAGAATATTTTGTGGTTCGAGCATATTGACGCTGGGCCAGTTCTTTCAGGGCGGGTCCTCTGACTAATTGCAAAATACCTGCTTTTACCAGTGCAATACCGAGACCGAGTCCCAAAAGGGCAACAATCACGGTGAGTCTGATCTTGAGGCTCATGGCAACCTGATCACCGGTGCTTTCGAAGGAGAAATCAAGTGAAGTTCGTTTGTTGCCATGCGTCTGATGCGTTCAGGCCGCTTTAAAACCGCTTCTTCTAGTTTGAGTGCCTGTAAATCACGCAGGAGTTGGTCTTGTTGCTGCTCAAGCCCTGCAATCGAATAGCCTTGAATCAAGCTGCCGACTTGTACAAACGTCATAAATAAGAGTGACAAGACAAGGCAGGCAACGGCTGTTAGAGGCAAAATTGCTTTTTTAATCGTTTTTTTAGAGTGCGTGTAATGAGATGAATTGCGAATGACGCTCAGCCTAGGGTTGCTTCTGATTTCACTAATAGCTTCAGCAAATAATACGTTGTTCATATATTTATTCTCTCAGCGATGCGCAATTTGGCGCATGTAGCTCGTTTATTTTGGGATAATTCTAATTCGGATGCGATAATTGGTTTTTTATGAAGAACACGCCAAGATTCTGGGTGTTGTTTGAAATAATGCTTAATCGGTCGGTCTTCTAAACTGTGGAACGAAATAAAAGCCACACGGCCATTTGGGGCCATGAGCTTATCTAGGTTGGATAATAGAGATTCTAATTCTCCAAGCTCTGAGTTTACGGCGATTCTCAGAGCCTGAAAAGTTCGCGTAGCTGGGTGAATTTTGCCCCGTGGCCCTGCGTAAGCACGCATGATGATATTTGCGAGTCCAAGCGTAGAATCAGGTAGGTTTTTTTCGTATTTAATGGCTTTTGCGATGCGCCTAGACTGACGTTCTTCGCCATATTTGTAGATCAAATTGGCTAAATCAGTTTCAGAAGTTTGTCTGATCAGCTCATAAGCTGACGGGTAAGCTTCTTGATCCATGCGCATATCCAAAGGGCCATCATGTCTAAATGAAAACCCTCTTTCGTCAGTGTCTAACTGGGGCGAAGAAACACCTAAATCGCATAACAAAGCGTTTAAATTTTTAATTTTCTGTTCAGCCAGAATTCTTGGAAGTTCCGAAAAAGTGGCTTTGAACAGTTTGACTTGTTTGAATTCTTTGGCAACGCCGCCAGCGGCGTCTAATTCGTGTGCTCTGGCATCTTTGTCCAAAGCGATCACGAGACCTGTGGGTCCTACGGCTTCTGCGAGTAATCTTAAATGTCCACCCCCGCCTGCAGTGATATCGGCCACAATAGAACCTGGCTGGATGGCCAGATTTTCGAGGACCTCTTCAGGCATGATAGGCAAGTGTTCAAACATAATTATAAGCCAAATTTCTCTAGGGTTAGACGCAATTTCTCAAGTTCTTCTTTGTTGGATAGACGCTGTCTGTTTTTCTCGTTCCATCTCTCCTTGGACCAAACTTCAATGCGGTCGAGCATGCCTGCCCATAAAATCTCTCTCTCAAGGCCTGCATAAGCTCTGAGTTCTTTAGGGATCGCTACTCGGCCTGCCTTATCAATGCTGGCTACAAAACTAGAGGCGATCACCAAACGTTTAAATTCCGTCACGGCTGGGTTGCTGGCTGGGAGTGATCTCAGTTTTTCGGCCTGAGTCTCAAAATCACTTAGTGTCATAGCTACCAAGCAGGGCTCATAGAGTGACAACGTCAAGACAAACTGATCTGCTGCCAGCGTCTGACGGAATTCGATGGGAAAGGCCACACGGCCTTTATCATCTAATAAGTTTTCATTTAATCCTCTAAACATAATATTAATAATAAAATTGCTATTCCCACTCAATTCCACTAGATTCCACTCAAATTGTCAAGGGAGGTTTGCTTTATGTCTAACTTTATTAAGCGTGCTTACGACCGACTTGAGAAAATTCCTTTAGGAAAACATGCTTTTAGCCGTTTTATCGGTTTTGCAGCACCTTACAGCTCTACGGTTAGCCCAAACGTAGAAGAGCTCAAACCTGGCTATGCGCGCGTGAGTATGCGTGATCGCAGGGGTCTTCGAAATCACCTAAAATCTTTGCATGCGGTGAGCATGATGAATTTAGGTGAGCTGGCGACGGGTTTAGCGATTAATTATAGTTTACCTGAGAACGCCCGGGGTATTTTGAAAAATTTATCTATGGAGTATCTGAGAAAAGGCCGTGGAACGCTGACTGCTGAGTGTACCTGCGATGTTCCAGAGTCGAATAAGAAAACTGAATATCGCGTGAAGGCCGAAATTCGTAACGCTGAAAAAGAGATCGTTGCTAAGGCAGAAGCGATCTGGCTTGTGGGTCCTGACTCGAAAACTTGAAGGTTCACATGTTGCATTTCCAGATGGTTCAATCAGATCTGGCTCCACCTACGAAAAACGCTGTTTTAATTCATGGCATTATGGGTTCATCCCGTAATGTTATGAGTTTTGCGAAGCTGATTGTGCAGAAGTTTCCAGACTGGCAAGTGATCTTGCCAGATTTAAATCACGAGGCTTCGAGCGTTCAAGAATGCGCTGCAGAAGTCTACGAACTTGTGCAGCATCTTGGAATTCCTATAGACATGCTGATTGGCCACTCTTTTGGCGGCAAAGTGGCTTTATGTCTAAATGAGTTAATGCCAGTGAAGCAAGTGTGGGTTTGGGATGCTGAACCTGGTTTTAAGAAACCCGAGCATACCTATGAAACGGTTCAACTTTTAAAGCAGATCAAGATGCCGCAACCTACTAGGCAAGCTGTGCAGCAGGCGATTTTAGAGCAAGGCCTCTCTCGAGAGATCGCCGCTTGGATGACGACCAATCTCCGCGAGACTTCCCAAGGCTTAGTCTGGAAATTTGACCTAGACATCATAGACAAACAACTGATTTCATTTGGAACGACAGCAATTAAGCCTCAAGAAAACACGAGATTTATTAGAGCTGAAAGTAGTTCTCATATGATTTTAGAAGAATCAGAACGTGTGCATGTGCTGAAAAACGCCGGTCACTGGGTTCATATTGATAACCCAACTGAGTTGATTGATTTAATGGGGGATTCGTTTAAGCGAGTGGATTAATCCACTGCAGCTTTGGGAATCGCGCAAAACCTCTGTCTGCACTGCAGAGTTTGAGGCCATGTTCTATGCTTAGGGCAGCCAAGTGAGCATCAGGAACCATATTGGCTTGATTAGGGCAGACTTCTAAAAGTGTCGTTAAGATTTCTGCATGTTTGTCTGTGGGAGTAGGGGTCCAAACATTGTCAAGCTCTAGCCAAGTTAAAACTTGTTTCATGGCTCGTGCTGTTGGAACAGGAGTTTTGTAAATCCTGGGATTAGTGGTGATCCGCAAAAAAGCTAAAAGAGACGGCCATGGAAGCGCTACTTTGGGGAGTTCGTTGAGTTGTTGATCTAACCAGTTTCGAGACTTTTCATGATCTACTGATTCTTTGACAAAAGCATAAATCAAGAGATTCGCATCGATCAGGATCATTTGTAAGATTCACCTTCGGTGATGGCCAGTATTTCTGAGATATTGTCTAAATTGCTAAGAAAACATTCACCCACAGAAACGCTTTGAGTTTCAAACCGCTTGTGTGGCTTTGTTTTGCGTGCGCTGAATCTAGATAATCCTTCACGTAAAGAAGCATTAATCAACTGCTTAAACGGCATGTGAAGCTCATGCTGGATTTTCTTCAGCATGATCGAGACATCATCTTCTAAGGTCAGTGTCGTTCTCATGCATCAAATCATAACATGGTTGATGTTTTGATGCAAGTCTGACATGTAAACTCATATGTCCCAATTAAGTCGTTTATCTCAAATTGCTCTTATTCTAGCCAAGCATAAGCATCATCGAAAACCAGCAGCAGAACGTTTTTGTGATTTATTGGAAGAATTGGGAACGACGTTTATTAAAATAGGTCAGCTTTTGTCGGCCCGCTCTGATTTGTTGCCGCCTGATTTTATTAAAGCTTTAAGTCGCTTGCAGAGCTCAGCACCTGTGTTTGATTTTAAACAGGCTAAAATAGATCCCAAATTATTCAGAGAAATAGACCCAAACCCATTGGCAAGCGCTTCTGTTGCGCAAGTTCACAGAGCTGTTTTGCACACGGGCGAGCAAGTTGTGATTAAGATTTTGCGCCCAGGGATTCGTGATCAAGTTCGTGAAGATACAAGCCTCATGTTGAACATCATGCAAGTCTTAGAATGGCTGGTGCAAGAGGCTTTTGACTTTCAAGCAAGAGATTTAGCGCTTGAACTTAGTCGCAGTTTAACCGAAGAATTAGATTTTAGAAACGAAGCTAAAAATTTGCAGGCGTTTGCTATTTTAAATGCCGACAGGCCTAAAGTTAAAGTCCCTAAGCTATACCCAGAGCTTTGTACGGCTGAGATACTGGTCATGGAGCACATTGATGGCCAATCAATCGTTGAGTTTAGAGATGATCCTAAAAAAGGCACTGAACTTTTAGAGAATATTCTAGAACTTGAATTTCTACAGGTGTTTTCAGACGGCTTGTTTCATGCAGATCCGCATCCGGGTAATATTTTAGTCACACCTGAGGGTCAGATTGCGTTTATCGATTTTGGAGCCATGGGTAGATTAGCCAGAGACCATCAAGATAGATTGCTGGCAATTTTGATGGCGTTGTCGCTGAGAGATCCCGATACGCTGGCTAGACAACTTATTTATTTGGGCAATCCACCGCAGCGGGTCAATATTCAGCGCTTTAAAGAAGCGATTCGGCGTTTGCTGGACCAGTATGCTGGCTTGTCTATCTCTAGTATTGAAGCGGGTTCGATTTTGTCGGACATGCTTTTGGCGGCGGCTGAGTTTCAAATTAGACTGCCCAAAGAATTTGCTCTGTTAACCAAAATGACCGTGACTTTGGAAGGCATTGTCAGGCTTTTGCATCCAGGACTCAATGTGTCGAGCAAATTGGCAGAACATGCCAAAACGCTGTTTTTTGATCGTATTGATCCTAGAAACTTTAAGGGAACAGGTCTAAAAGCTGCGCTTCAGCTAGCGATGCTGAGCCAAGATTTGCCGGCTCAAGTGAATCAGACACTCAGCGATTTAGAGCGCGGAGAAGTGCAAATCAGAGTGGCATCTGAAGATCTGGTTCGCGTTGAGCGATCTTTAAGAATTTTAGCGTTCTCTCTGCTAACGGGTTTTTCGAGTTTGGGTATGATCTTGGGTGGGTTTTATGTGTTTGAAAATTACCCTAAATTCTCCGTTGTGTTATGGTGTTTTACTGCCTTGATTAGCTGTCTTTCAGCTGGCTGGATATTTGCAGGCGGTAGAGTTCCTAAAATATCCCTGCGCTTTTTAGGTAAAAAAAAGCGAGCCTGAAGCTTGCATCTGAATTCGGCTCTGAGCTAAGAATAGCTTGATGGCATATTCAGTGCCAAAGGAGAAACAATCTGTGAAAAAAATGACTCAAAAATTGATGATTGCTTTGGCTCTGAGCGTTGCCTCAATGCCAGCTATGGCCGTTATAACTTCAAGCCCAACCAAGTTCGTTCCGACCTTGATGAGCGAAGAAGCCCCTCTGCGCTTTTTTGTAAACTTGGATAGCTCGATGGCATTTAGTACGGTTACCAATGGTGTTGACTATGGTGCAGGTGACACTACGACTCCTTCGAAATTTGGCTTTTCAAATGCTCAACTTAATCTAGGGCTGATTTACAACGTAGGCATGGGCTTGGATGTCGGTTTCGGTGTCCATGGTGGTATGCAATCGCCTTACAATATGTTTGTAACTCCAAACCCAGCCGTTTCTGATCCTTTGAAACAATATGGCATGATGTTTGGTGCGGACATTATGGTTCGTTACTTGGCTATGCTGAGCGATATGTTCTACGCTGGTATTCAGGCACAAGTTGGTTATAACTATACAGATACCAAGCCAGGTGCTGCAGATTCAGCATTTACAGCTTATAGCAGCAAAAGTGCTTTCAACAGCTTTATTCCAGTTGTTGTTGGTGTCGTAGTTGGTGCTGATTTCGCTGGTGCTGCTTCCGTGTACTTGTTCCCAGCACTTGAAATGGGCCAAACCAGCAACTTGACTAATACAACTGCTGCAACAACTGCAGATACAGGCCTGTGGAAGAGCGCTTTGGGCCTCCAACTCGGCGTTGGTACAGCCATTCATACCAGTGTTGGTAGTTTCGTGATTCAAGCGACACCTCGTATGGCTAACTTCAGCAATGCAAATAGCTGGGGTATGGATACGACATTGGGTATGTACTGGAATTTCTAGGCTTTATGTAGAAATGCCTGATTGACAAATTTCGCGCAAGCAGGCATTTTGTCCCAACTAAAAACTTGAGGAACCTGATGGGAATTGTTTCGATCAGCTTCTCCGTAGCGCGCCACGATGGCGTTAGAATGGGATGTAAAGAATGAAAACACCGAGTATTTCGGAAAAATCCATAACCCGCGAGTGGTTTATGGTCGACGCAACAGACGCTGTTGTCGGTCGTTTGGCTACCCGAGTCGCTTCTGTGCTCAGAGGCAAACACAAACCCACATTTTGCCCGCATTTAGATCAAGGTGACTTCGTTGTCGTTTTGAATGCTGAAAAAGCAAGATTCACGGGTAAAAAAGAAACCGATAAAAAATATTGGCACTATACTGGCTTTCCAGGTGGCGCACGGTCGGTGACTCCAACGACTCAGCGATCAGAATTTCCAGAACGCATTATGTATGCGGCGATCAAAGGCATGTTGCCTAAAGGTCCATTGGGACGTCAAATGCTGACGAAGTTGAAAGTATATGCAGGAGGAGAACATCCTCATGCTGCTCAACAGCCTAAACCGCTTACTATTTTGCAAACGAAGGGGGCATAATTTATGTCTAAGATTCAATATTACGCAACAGGTCGTCGCAAAGTCGCTTCCGCACGAGTTTGGCTCTCGCCAGGTTCAGGCGTGATCACGGTGAATGGTCGCTCTGTCGAAGGTTACTTCTGTCGTGAAGTGCTGCAGATGATGATCAAACAGCCATTTGAAGCCAGCGAAACTTCGGCTCGTTATGATGTGAACGCTACGGTTGTTGGTGGCGGCCTCTCTGGTCAAGCAGGTGCTGTGCGTCATGGTATCTCGCGTGCTTTGCTTGAGATCGATGAAGGTGCACTCAGACCTGCTTTGAAGAAGGGCGGCTTCTTGACACGTGATGCGCGTATGGTCGAACGTAAAAAATACGGTCGTTCCGGCGCTCGTAAACGTTACCAATACTCGAAACGATAGTATTTGTTTGGGCGAGGTTCCCCTTGCCTGTTCATGCGAACTTAAGTTAAACAGTTCGCATGAACCATTCTCTTGAAAAACTTCTCGAATATCGCTGTACCAGTATTCCTAAAGAAAGATTGCATGTTCCCGGTCCTGATTTCATTGACCGCGTGTTTAGCCAATCTGATCGAAATCCAGCTGTTTTACGTAATTTAGCTTCTGTCTATAACCATGGCCGTTTATCAGGTTCAGGTTATTTGAGTATTTTGCCTGTTGATCAGGGCATTGAACACTCAGCTGCTGCCTCTTTTGCGCCGAATCCTGATTATTTTGACCCTGAAAATATCTTAGAATTGGCCATAGAAGGGGGTTGTAACGCTGTTGCGACTACCTATGGTGTTTTGGGTTCTGTAGCCCGCAAATATGCTCACAAGATTCCTATGATTCTAAAAGTGAATCACAACGAGCTATTTTCGTATCCCAATCATCCAGACCAGACGCTGTTTGCGACGGCTAAGCGAGCTTTTGAAATGGGCTGTGTAGCTGTGGGTGCGACGATTTACTGGGGGTCCCCTGATTCTCGTAGACAGCTTCAAGAAATCAGCGCGCTTTTTTCTGAGGCCCATGCGCTTGGTATGTTTACGGTTTTGTGGTGTTATGTGCGCAACCCAGCTTTCACCAAAGATGGCGTTAATTACGAAGGCGCAGCAGACTTAACAGGCCAGGCGAATCACTTGGGTGTGACCATTCAAGCTGATATTATCAAGCAAAAACTACCAGACTGTAACGGTGGTTTTAATGCGATTAATTTTAGCAAGACGTCCAAGTTGGTTTACGGTCAGCTTTGTACAGAGCATCCGATAGACATGACCCGATATCAAGTGGCTAACTGCTATATGGGCAGAGCAGGGCTGATTAACTCAGGCGGTGCTTCCGGTAAAGACGATTTGAGTGAAGCTGTCATGACAGCGGTGATTAATAAGCGCGCCGGTGGTATGGGGTTGATTTCAGGTCGTAAAGCGTTTCAAAAACCACGCAAAGATGGAATCCAGCTGCTCAATGCGATTCAAGATGTGTATTTGGATAAGAAGATCGACCTGGCTTGACAAGTTTAAGTGGGTATGATAAAAATCATACCATGGTGAGCTTATGAGCAGTGCAAAAATAGCGATTACTCTAGAGGAGAGCCTCTTGGAAAAATTGGACGCTTTGGTGTCTAAGCATGTGTTTAAAAATCGCAGTCAGGCAATTCAGGAAGCAATTCAAAATCGTCTAGAGCATTATTTCCGTTCTTCGCTGATGCGAGAGTGTGAAAAATTAGATGTAAATCTGGAACGTGAAATGGCGGATGAAGGCCTGAAATTGGATATGGAACAATGGCCGATTTATTAAGGGGCGATGTTTATTGGGCTGATTTGGAACCTGTTAAAGGCCATGAGCAAGCAGGTAGACGACCTGTCTTGATTCTGAGTCATCCTGTTTTTAATTCTAAATCAGGAACTGTGATTGCTGTTGCTTTGACCAGTGCTGAACCCAGAGTGGGCTTCCCATTGGCCTTTGAACTTAAAACTCTTGATTTACCTAAGCGGTCTTGGGTCAAAGTCAGTCAGATTCGAGTCCTGTCCACTTTGCGTTTGACGACTAAATTGGGACGTATTGATTCAAAAGAAGTCGATAGAGTTGTTTCAGGTCTGAACGAAATTATTTCGTAGATATCTACCAACCATCGCATCCGCAGGGACCATATTTCTGGATAGCGCTAATTTCTAGCGAACATAAATACTGCGTAGGCAGGCCTATCCATGAAACCAAGTTCCAGGCCCAAAGGGGAGCAGGGCTTCCTGGACAAGAACACTGAGCGTAAGCATCTACATGAAGCTGATGAACAATTTCGGCAAAAGTGTCTATGTCTGGGAGTGAATATTTTTGCTCAGCAGAAAAATAGAACTCGCCTTTGTGTGACTCTTGAACGAGATGTCTGACGCAACGCGCTGTGGTCGAGTTAGCTCCGGCCAGACCTTTTAAGCTACACGCACAAGAAGCTGCTTTTGCGTAACCAGTTGGCAACCAGCTTGCTTCGTTAGCGTTGGTATACCAGTCACAGTCTGTTTCATAAGAAAGAGCTGCAAAAGCCAAGAAAAAAATTAGGCCTGGCAAGGTGATTTGTCAGTGCCACAGCCAGGTTTCTCACAAACGGGTTTAGGAGAAGCATAGCCTTCGTTATACCAACCGCCTCCTTTTAGTTGAAAAGAAGTGTGGCTTACCACTTTTTCTAAACCGAGTTTTCTGCCACAAGCCTTGCAACAGTCAGGCGTAGGGTCGCTGACTTTCTGCAAAATTTCTTCTTGGTGCTGGCAAAATTTACATCGGAATTCATAAATGGGCATAACAAAACCTCACGGTCCTAACATAAGCACGGCAAAGCCAGTGGTCAAGCGTTTGCAAATCTATGCTGAAACTCTATTGCCTACGAATCATGGTGAATTTCGGTGTGTTATTTTCAAAGATGCTGAAAATCTTGAACATGTGGCTATGGTTGTTGGAGAAATCTCAGGCCAGGAAGATGTCTTATGCCGTGTGCATTCACAGTGTTTAACCGGTGAAGTTTTTGGTTCTGAAAAATGTGACTGCAAAGCCCAGTTAGACGCTGCTCTCGATCAGCTTCAGAGTCATAAACAAGGTGTTTTACTGTATCTACCTCAAGAGGGCCGCGGTATAGGTCTGGGCAATAAAATCAAAGCCTATGCTTTGCAAGAAACAGGTTTAGATACCGTAGAAGCCAATCAAGCTTTAGGATTGCCTATTGATGGCAGAGACTATGGAATAGCGTCAGAAATGCTGAAAATGCTACAAGTAAAATCTGTGCAACTTTTGACGAATAACCCTTTGAAAATAGAGGCGTTAAAACAAGCAGGACTGAAAGTTTCTCGAAAAAAATTAGACATAGCAGCCATTTCAGAACAAGCTGCTCATTATGTACTGGTCAAACAGAGGCGTTTAGGGCATTGGGAAACTTGATATGATAGAGCGATTGTTAAACAAAATTTTGAAAGATACTGTTTTAGCTTTATGGCCAGAAATTTCGATGCCCAACAGTGCTGTCGAACTGCCAAAAAATCCAGAACATGGCGATTATGCTTCTAATATTGCGATGATTTTGGCGAAGCCTTTGGGGTTGTCTCCGCGTGAAATTGCTCAAAAAATTACACAAAATCTTGTAGACCCAGACAGCATGATTGATTCGGCTGAAATAGCTGGTCCTGGTTTTATTAATTTTAGAATCTCGAATGCCAGTTTACAAAAAGTAGTTCCAGAGATTTTAAAGCAAGGCCTAAACTACGGCCAACATGCTTCCAATCATAAAAAAGTTTTAGTGGAGTTTGTTTCTGCTAACCCAACAGGGCCTTTGCACCTAGGCCATGCTAGGCCGGCTTTTTTAGGCGATGCTGTTTCTAAGCTGCTTAAAGCAGCGGGCTATGAAGTCACACGCGAGTTTTATGTCAACGATGCTGGCAATCAAATCCAAACCCTGGGGCGCAGTGTTTATGCGCGTTATTGCGAGTTATTTGGACAAAAAGTAGAATTTGCCAAAGACGCCTATCCAGGCGAATACGTGATTAAAATCGCCCAAAAACTCAAAGATTTAGATGGTGATATTTGGCTCAATAAATTAGATTATTTACCGCGCTGTATAGAGATTGGCATCGCTGAAAATTTAAGAGATATTAAAGAAACACTTGAAAGCGCTGGGATTGAGTTCGATTCTTGGTACTCTGAGCAGTCTCTTCATGACAAAAATGCGATTTCTAAAGTGGTCGAAGATTATCGCGAACGAGGCATGTTGTACGAAGCCGAACAAGCTGTTGGAACTGAGAATAAAATACGCCGAGAAGAAAGCAAATCAGCCCAATATGCTCATCAACAAGAAGGCGGGACGTTTTTAAAAACAAGCCAGTTTGGAGATGAAGAAGATAGAATAATTTTACGCAAAAACGGCACACCTGTTTATATGGCTGCTGATATTGCTTATCATCAAGAAAAATTTGCTAGGGGTTTTGACAGGCTTATTGACGTTTTTGGAGCGGATCATTCAGGCCATGTGCCTCGTATGCGCGCATGTATGCGTGCACTGGGACTCGATGACAAGAAACTAGACTTCTTATTGGTCCAAATGGTTCGTATGCTTAAAGATGGCCAGGAAATGCGTTTTTCAAAGCGTTCGGGTCAAATTATTGAGCTGCGTGAATTTATTGAAGAAGTGGGCGTAGATGTTGTTCGGGTTGTATTTTTGATGCGCTCTGCGAATACACAGTTTGATTTTGACTTAGATTTGGCGCTTAAAAAGAGCAGCGAGAATCCTGTATTTTACTTGCAATATGGGCATGCGCGTATTGCGACGATTTTGTCTAAAGCAAAATTCGAAGGTGTTGATACGAAGATTTTGAGCCGTTTGGTC
>JBAXMC010000040.1:0-12873 GCA_037134495.1 Myxococcaceae bacterium | reverse complement strand
GAGATGCATTCGCCAACGTCATAGGACCTCCTGTTGATGTTCGTTGCCAAACAAGCCCTGTTGCAGTATCAGTCACTGCGCCGACTTTAAGGATATAGCGCTCTGCTGGTGACATAAAGTAACAAGACCGCACACAACGAACCTGGTTCAGAGTTGTGACTACACTGCTCCAGGAACGGCCGGCATTAGTAATCTCCCAAGAACTACTTGTATCACCTGCAACGCGTGTGGATGACCATAAACTGCTCACAGGCGTGTTCAGAAAAACGGGTGCATAGGGTGATAAGGTGCCTTTCGTTTCATCTACTAAAGTCTGAAGCTCCCCAATATTCGGAACACGCCACCCGCTTAACCCACCTGTCGTCTGATTCGCACAATAATTTTTAGCATCCGTCCAATTCATCGCTGTTGCACTAGCATTTTGTTGCCACTGAATTCCGGTGAGCGTGTCGGTTACAATGCCATTCAATACGTTATAGCGACCTGGTTGATTGGTTGAATCAGCATAAGTACCTCCAGCCTGATTCCATATAGCCAAAACACCAGCGGCAGGTGGCGCAGAACACGCAACACAGCGAGCATAATCCAACGTTGAAATATTATACATATTGAGACCACCTCCTCCGACAATTAGCCACCCATATGAGGTTCCTGCTATCATCGTTGAAGGCCAATATCCTGATGCTGGCTCTCCGGCGAATACAGAGTTCATTCTCAGGTTACCTCGAGGGAGACTGTAATCTGCCAACGTTAATAATTCTTTAACGGTAGGCAGTCGCCAAACAGAACTATAACCGGGTAAACTAAGAACCGAACAGTGCTTAAGCGCATCAGTTTGATTCATTGTACCGCCTGTTGATCTTTGTTGCCAGAGAAGTCCCGTCACTGTGTCATTTACTGCACCTGAGTTAACAGTGTAACGATTTGTGGGAGGAATCGTATAACAAGAACGTGCACAACGAACCCGATCAAGGGTGGTTTCATTGTAATAGCTGGGATAAGCACGATTGTGAAATTGAACATCCCATACAATTCCGGTATTGCCTACGTCTGGTGTCGATGACCATATATCTGAAACGGGTGAGTTGGGAAAAGCTGCGCCGTTGATATAAGGGGCGGTGCTGTTGGTGAAATCGACAAGAGTCATTAATTCTCCGACATTAGGGACTCGCCATCCATTTAATCCTCCTGTGGTTTGATTGGCACAATAAGCCAGCGCATCTGTCCAGTTCATGGCTATTGAGCTTGCATTTCGTTGCCACTGAATTCCTGTGAGTGTGTCGGTAACGATTCCATTCGACACATTGTAACGACCAGTTTGATTTGTCGAGTCTTCATAGGTTCCGCCAGCTTGACTCCAAGCTGCTAAAACACCTGTTGTTGGTGGGACAGAACAAGCAACGCAACGAACATAGTGACCATTGGCAGGTGTTGCACCAACTCCGACAAGGCCGATGCTAAAAAAAACAAACCACGCAGTACTTGGAGAACTCGCCAATACGGTTGACGACCAGAAAGCAGCAGGGGGGACTCCTGTGAAAACTGTTTTATCCATTGTGAGTTTCCCAAGAGGAACGCTGTAATCAAGCAAAGTAGAAAGTTCCTTTACTCTCGGCAATCTCCAGCTGCTGCTAAAGTCTGGTAAATGCAAATTGTTGCAATATGTAAATGCATCAGTATGTGCGGCTGCAGAAGGTGCTCCTGTTCGCTGCCAGACTAGATTGGTTAATATGTCTGTTGCGGTGCTTGTGCTTGTTACGTACCGATCAACAGGCACAGGTCGATATGGTGAACGCAGACAACGAACAAAACCTTGACTGGCAATCCCCCCACAAGCTTTGCTCAGATTAGAACTCTGAGCAAAAAGCTGGCCAGAATAACAAGCATTCTGTCCATAGCTTACGTACCATACCCCAAAGTAGCCAGCTAACGGTGTTGAAGACCAAAAATAGTTGGTCGGTGTGTTTGAAAAAACAGCATTAATCCCAGAAACAGAGCCTTGATAGGGAATTGTATAATCCACCAAGCTTTCAAGTTCTGCAACATTAGGAAGTTGCCAATCAGTAAATCCAGCAGTCGCTTGATTCACGCAATACAAAACAGCATCATCCCAACTCATCGTTGTGTTGCTGGACGCTTGCTGCCACTGTAGCCCTGTAAACGTATCTGTCACAACACCATTAGACGCATTGTAACGACCCAGTTGACTGGTGCCATCTTCATAGGCGCCACTCGAGCTATTCCAAGCAGCCAATAGCCCGGACATTCGAGTCAAAGTATTCGTCACGGTTTCAGGTAGAGTTTGACTTACAGTCTGCGATGCGCTTTCAGTTTGGCTCAGGGGTTTTGTAGCTGTCTCGCTATCTGCTTGCGTCCGAGAAACACTCGGCAAGATTGTTTTTGAGGCACTCGCAGTCTTGGATAGGAGCTCCGTCAAGCTGCTTGAATTAAATGCAGTTTTGCTCAAAGTTTCTGACAACGAAGTTTTAGATGCGCTTTGAGTTTCGGTTGTGCTCATCGTTCTTGTACAAGTTTCTGCTTGCAAAAATAAATCTAATTGGAACTGTTCAACTTTCTGTGCAATTTTTCGAGACCAGTCTGCAAATAAACTGGCGAGTAAAATATTGCTTTGTGTAATTTGAGTCGCATACCCTTGCGGTAAACGGGTTGGTGAATTTATCTGAATATTTTGATCAACAGACACTGCTGCTACTGGAATGATGTTGCAACCAACCTGTTCAATCGTTTTGTTGCTAAAAAAGACAGAACAATTGCCTGCAAAAAGACCTGCATAACCTGGAATTTGTTTAATACTGGGCGCCAAATCATCGAGCAAAGAGCTCATTGCTATTGCAGCAGCTTGGGCATTGTAAGCTGAATCGGATGTTTGTTCAGATAGCAGTTGGCTAAAAAGCTGGCTGGACTGTGAATTCAAGTTTTTGATATCAATCGATGCGGCTACTGCGAAAGCAGGTACATAAATTAAGCAGATAATAACGACAAGTAATTTCATATTAACCAAGAATGTCTATTCAGATGGAATGACTTCGGTTATAGATAAACCTGGAACAAGAATACGTCAAATCAGGTTTGGTTAAAAAAATATGACGAATCACATTGAGAAAATTATTGAATTGAATGCTTCTATTGATCGAGTTTGGCGAGCCTTGACTGACTTCAGAGAGTTTGGAACTTGGTTTAAAGTAAACATCGATGTACCCTTTGTCCTTAGCGAGGTTTCAACCGGACACATGACCTATCCTGGTTATGAACATATCAAGTGGGAAGCGCGAATCCAACAAATGGAAGCCATGAAATTGTTTTCTTTCACTTGGCATCCTTATGCTGTCAATCCTAAAATCGATTATTCTCAAGAAAGTCCCACTCTTGTCGAATTTCATCTTGAACCGCTTTTAATCGGAACCCGTATCGTCATTATTGAATCAGGATTTGATGCTTTACCAGTGGATCGAAAGTTAGAAGCCTTCAAAATGAACCAGCAAGGTTGGTCGGAACAAATAAAAAATATTCAGACCTATTTAAATTAGGTCGAGTTAACTAATCTTCATCACGGTCAAGAGTTTGATAAAGTTCCAGCAAAAAGTTCGGTGTTTTTTGTGGGTTTGGTAAATACTGATCAAACTCTGTAGCAACACTCGGTACGGCCTCTGTAATTTCATTCACCAATGATAATGGAGTTGAAGACTTCGAAGAAAACAGGGAGAATGGATCCGAATCAGGGATCGCGCGATTCACGGGCACTGTTTCTACAATGGGCAATAGCTCGATCAGGGGTTCTGATAAATCATCGCCCCGGTCCAATATTGAGGGTAAACCGATCTTAGGTAAATCTACTGTTTGATAAAAATGACCAAATAAAGCTTTAATTCGCTTACCAAAGTCATAAAGGCTTTTAATCATCAACATGTAATCTGTCGCTGTTATAATGGATTCAGTTACGACTCGAACACTTTGTTGGGTATCTTCTGAAGCAATTTTCGAAGCGATTACTTGTGTCGTCAATGCAACTGCTTGAAGTCCTGCAATGGCACCGTAAACAATTTGTTCACGATGTTCTTTAGCGGGTCGTAACAAGATCATGGCCAGACCATAGGTGTTGTAGACACCGGATGCAGCACTTAGAACTAAAGCGCAATCTTGCTGCAAGGCTTGATAGGATTTTAGGACACCCACAGACATGGACATGCCAAGTTCAACTAAAATAAACCAATGTTGTCCAGGTCGATAGTCCCTAAACAACAAACCATTCTGAGCCACAAAGCCTTTGAATTCAGGAGAAGAATCAACCCATTCTTCTTTTGTCTCATCCCAGGTAGCGTGAAAGAACATGGGGAGAAGCCTTACCGTAAATCCACCTGCAGCCAATATCGATAAAGCAATAGAAGCTGTTCCAACGACCCGTTGCCCAGAGTCTCCATCTCTAAACAAGGTTACTGCAGAGGTTGTGGTTGGACTCATTAGAAACATGACAGGAAGAATCAACACTCCGGGGAAGTGAGCTGTTTCTGCCCCCAAATTAAGGGTTGCTAATGCCAGGACGGTGCCGGTTCCACAGAGAAATAGCCAATTCCCAACGATGCTGCCATAGTAATACTGAAGATCATCATCTCCGATTGACAGCTGTGTTGGACTATCTTGCCAGCTTAGAGATCCCTGATCCGGACGACCAGCATCATTGCAAGAAAGCACGCCCAAAGTTAAAAAAGTTCTTGAAGCTTGAGAAAGCTGTGTGGGATCGACTGCAGATACGGCACTGATCGAGCTAGAAACAGCTGAAATGGCTTGAGTGGCTTGTGTCACCGGTGGCGGAAGGGCTGGTGGAGCAAAAGGCAGGATTTTGCTGACTGATGCCGAGAGTTCTGACATGGGCAAATAGCAGGCTTCGTTCGGTTGAACAGCCCATGTAATCGACCCACAAGTTAAGCAAAAAACACCAATAAGTAACTTCATAAAAAACCAAAATCATTCATTTAAATTCAGACAGAACAGCAATAGATCCAGAACAGAGAAGCGTCAAATTGGTTACTCAAAGTCATGGGCGAACACAGCGGACATAACGACTATTACTGGTATTACCACCGCTAGTCACCATACCGCCATCATAACCAAAATCAACACTCCATGCGTTAATTGAAGACGCGGCCAAAGCAGTACTGGACCAAAAACCATTATTCGAAGTCCCTGGAAATATTGTTGTATTAATGCTTGGATTAACAATTCCATAATCCACCAAACTTGTTAGTTCCTTTACTGTAGGTAGGCGCCAAGTAACATTTCCAAGCGTTAGTAGTTGGCAATAGGTCTGAGCAGATCCAGCTGCGGCAGAGGCACTCCAGTTGTATAACGAAGGAGCTTGGGTGCGTTGCCAAATCAGTCCTGTAATCTGATCTTTGACCTGAACACTACCAGCAGTCAATCCATTATCACTCTCATCGGTATACTGAATGTTCAGGATGGTTTTGTTTCCGCGAACGCATCTTACACTATATGGTATCGCAGTGGCACTGCTAGCAAAATATGTGGCTCCACTGTTGCTGTTACTGCTAAAACCAACAATCCAAGGCTCTGCAGAATTAGCAGCCCAGACTAATGACGTCCAAAAATAACCATTGGGTGTATTAGGAAAAGCTGTGAAATTGATGACGGAACTTGTAGCAATTGTGTAATCCACCAACGATTGGAGTTCCACAACGGTTGGTAATCTCCAATCTGCATATCCACCCTTCCTTAATCCTGTACAATAAGACTGAGCTGAGCCAGCTGGCGCTGACGCGTTCCAAACATAAGTTAAGTTAGAAACTTGCTGCTCCCACATCAATCCCGTAAAATCGTCTGTGACAATGGCGTTTGGTGCAGTTCCTGAAACATAGTAACGTGCGGTTTGGTTTGTGGCGTCTTGATAAGCCAGTGGTGACCACCTGCCTTTATTGGCAGGTGCCGAGGTGTTGAGAATGCAGCGGACAGATAGAGTAGAACTGGCATCCATGTACCAGTGTGATGCCTCTCCATACTCAAAACTTACGATGTATGCAGTATTATATTCTCCAGCGGTGGGTGTCGAAGGCCAAAATCCGTAATTGGGATACGCAACACCTAGAAACACGGTATTATTAATACTTGGTCGACAGCGAGTGAAATCGTTTAGCGTAAGCAACTCTTTTACGGTAGGCAATCGCCAAGAACCAGCGCCCTGATTGTCAATCACCAAATTCTGACAATAATCTTGCGCTGAAATCATTATTCCAGTTGAGTTCCATGGCAATAATACTGATGCCACCTTGCGTTGCCAAATCAAACCAGTTACAATATCTTTTACTTGAACACTCGAATTAGTCAGATTATTTTCATTCTGATCTGTGTATCGATTAGGTATGTTGCTCGATTTTTTTTTGCGAACACATCGAACATTGTAGAACGTACTTCCTACGCCGCCATTTGCATTAATGCAGCCGCCTGAATTGCCTGGATTAAAATATATTTGCCAAACTCGATCAGTAAGCTGAGGAATCACAGGAAGTTGATTGGTGCAATATACATTGCTGGGCGTGCCTGGAAAAGCAGTTGGATTAATAACGTAACTGACTGACGACATTTTGTAGTCTACTAAAGATTGTAACTCTAACGGCGTAGGCAATCTCCAATCTGTGTAACCGCCCTTGGTCAGGTTTGCGCAGTAAGACTGCGCCGACCCAGCTGGAGCTGATGCATTCCAAAAATAAGTTGAGCCTGAAACCTGCTGTTCCCACATGAGACCAGTAAAATCATCTGTAACGATGGCGTTGGGTGAACTGCCTGAAACATAATAGCGAGCTATTTGATTAGTGGCGTCTTGAAAAGTCAGAGGCGACCACATGCCGTTATTTAGTACTGCGTTTTCACGATGTAAACAACGAACATAACCACTACCAGTTTTGAGGCCTGTATTTACTGTCCCTCCAGCGCTAAATACGACATTCCAAAAGTAATCGGTTAAGGGCATAAAACTTGAACTCCAGTAATAAGAATTCAAAGTTTCTGGAAACGCTGTTTGATTGATGCTTAAAGTGTAAAGTGAATAATCAACCAAACTAGTCAGTTCTTTGACAGTTGGTAAACGCCATGATTTGAGACCATCACTGCCAACAACAAGATTATCACAGTAACCTTGAGTTAAGTTCCAAGTCATGGCGACCGAAGAAGATCTTCGTTGCCAGAGTAATCCTGTGACTTGATCTTTTACCTGGAGACTCAATGGCGACACTTGATTTCCATACTCATCCAGGTAGCGGTCAGTTGCTGGTTTAACAACGGAACGCATACATCTAACACTGTTGTTTGTATTGAAGGCATCAGCCCCCATATAGCCGGAACCTGAATAAGCAACCCAGGATTGACCTGGATAATTAGCCAGCGGAAAAGATGTCCAAAAATGTGAACTTACAACACCCGGAAATAGGAGTGAACCGATTGCGGGATTTGTTTGGGTGTAATCCGATAACGATTGAAGTTCCTGTGGCGTTGGCAACCTCCAATCTGCATACCCACCCTTATTCAAACTCGCACAATAAGCCTGTGCCGATCCTACTGGGGCCGATGCATTCCAAAAATAGGTTGAACTAGAAACCTGCTGTTCCCACATGAGGCCTGTGAAATCATCGGTGACAATTGCGTTCGGTGAAGTTCCCGAAACATAATAGCGAGCTGTTTGATTCGTGGCGTCTTCATAAGCAAGAGGTGACCACATGCCGTTGTTGGTGGGTGCGGAAGTGTTGAGAACACAGCGAACAGTGTCTGAATAACCTGCATAATAATGGCCATTAACAATGCCATTACCAAAACTAACATAGTAACTAAGAGAGGCTGCAGAACCCCATTGAGAAGAGACAGCATACGTTAACGACGTTGTTCCAGGAAACGTGGTTGTGTTGATACTTGGAGTACTGCTTGTATAGTCCACTAAGGTAAGAAGCTCTTTAACTGCAGGCAGTCTCCAGGATCCAGCGCCATCATATCCGATTACGAGATTTTGACAATATGATTGAGCTGAACCAATTGGTGACGATGCATTCCATTGCATTGCAGAACTGCTTTGGGCCCGTTGCCAAAGCAATCCCGTTTTTTGATCTTTTACTTGGATACTTTGGTTTGTCAGCACATCTCCGTTTTCATCTGTATATCTGTTAGACCAATTGAAGTCATTTCCTCTTACGCAACGTACAGGGTAAACAGTACTTACAGTGTCATAACCTATATACCCAAGACCATAATAACCAAAATAGCCGTACCAAGAGTTTCCAGTAAGCCCTACCGCGTAAGCAGATGTCCAGAAATCATCTGATATTGTAGCAGGAAACGCAGCTTCATTAATGCTAATATGAGAGCTAGCTTGATGATTCACTAACGAATGAAGCTCTAGCGGTGTCGGTAATCTCCAACAGCCGTAATTGTTTTTGAGTAAGCCAGCACAGTAAGACGTCGCATTTTTCCACGTCATAGAAGAGGGTGACGAAGTTTGCTCCCATATAAGCCCTGTGAATGTATCCGTGACAACTGCATCGGTTCCATTGCCGGCAATTACATAACGATCTATTTGATTCGTTGCATCTGCATAAGAATTAGAAGCCCAAACAGAATCCCGGACACAGCGCGCTTGATTCGCATCACGCAGAGTGGAATCGTAAGATATTAAGCCAGAATTCAGATTAACAATCCATCCTTGGATTGCTGCGTCAACACAGGGTGTAGATGACCAAAAAAAGTTAGAATTCAGCGCAGGAAATGCCGTCGTATTAATCGCAGGATTCGAAGCTGTATAATCAACTAGGCTTGTTAATTCTTTAACCCTTGGCAATCGCCAATTCGCAGCACCTAAAGTGAGCCCCTGACAATAAGCTTGTGCTGCACTCCAACTTAAGTTAAAGCCAGGCGGTGTTCGCTCCCAAGTCAGTCCCGTAACAACATCCCGAACTTGAGTGCTTTGGTTAGTCAGCCTATAGCCATTCTCATCAGTATATCGATTGGTAGGATTTAGAGAAACGCCCCGAACGCAACGCACTGCTTTAGAATTACCCTGTAAATCAAAAGCCATTTGTCCTCGAGCAAATTCTAAATCCCAAAAATACCCAGCAATACCAGCATTAGCAGTAGACGTCCAAGTAGCGTTTGGTGGCGTACTAGGAAATGCAGTGTCTTCAATTGTAGCTCCTGAAGTTTCTTTTGCATAATCTACAAGCGACTGTAGTTCTGTAATGCTGGGTAGTCGCCAATCTGAATAACCTCCTTTAGACAACGATGCACAATAAGTCTGAGCTAATGGCCATGTCAGCGGTGTTTCAGAAACCACTTGCTCCCAGACAACCCCTGTCCACAAATCAGCGACTGTCGAATTAGGTGCTTCGCCAGAAACAAGATATCTAGCTGGTTGATTTGTTTTATCTGCATAAATATCCATCGAACAAACGGGATAGGGAGATTTTGTCAGTGATGCTGAATTAGTTGGTTTTTGAGATACCGACCCACTCATTGTCAAGTGCGAACTTTGACTCGTACTTGCACTCGCAAGGGTGCTGTGAGTTGTTGTCGAACTGTTTGATGGATTGGTTGTTGAAGACTCCGACAAGGTCAAAGTGTCAGAATTACTATGACTGATGGTAGGTGAAGTACTTCTAGAAACACTGTGTGTTGCTGTGCCAGATTCAGTTTTGCTAGCCGTCCTTACAGGTGTCTCAGAATTACTTTCTGTTCGAGTACAAGTTGAAACTTTTGAGAATAAGCTTACTTCAAATTGCTCGACTTTTTGTGCGATTCTTCGACTCCAGTCAGCCCATAAGCTTGCCAGTAAAATATTGCTCTGCGTAATTTGAGTCGCATACTCTTGCGGTAAACGGATTTGTGAATTTAATTGAAGGCTTTCATTCACAGAGACAACGGCAACGGGAATTATATTGCATCCAATTTGCTCAATCGTTGCATTGCTAAAAAAGACAGAACAATTGCCGGCAAAAAGACCTGCGTAGCCAGGTATCAGTTTGATCATCGGTGCCATATAAGCCAGCAATGAACTCATGGCTGATGCAGTTAACTGAGCTTCATCTTCTGGATCTGACCAGTGTTCAGAAACCAGCTGACCTAATAACTGCTTGGATTGTGGATCGTTTACATCCGTGAAGCTTAAGCGTGCAGCTATCACTACAGAACAGAGAGTGCTTAAGCAAATGATGGTAATCAGAAACTTCATAAAAAACTAAAATCATTCATTAAATTGAATCAGCTTTCGTAATAAAACTTGAATTCGTAAGCGTCAAATCGGTTCAGCTCTTCTTGGAAACCCAGCTGTATCGTAATGAAAATAAAAAATGTTCAAAAATAATGGGGGCGAGAAATAATTTGGATCGGATTGTGGATCTCCTCTCGTAAAACTAATTGTGTGAAGTTAAAAAATTCAAAACCAGTTTACGATATCCAGAACCATACTGAACCCAGTTTAATTAGTGAAGGGCTAGTAACCATCAAAGAAGCAGGTCGAATCTTGAGCTTCTCCCGTTCGACCCTCTACCAAATGATGGAGAGGGGAGAACTGCATTATGCCAAAATCGGTGGTTCCAGGCGTATTCCAAGACTGGCACTGAAGGGCTTGGCACAAGATTGCTTGCTTGGCGGCTCGAAATTGCTCCAAAGTGATTACTAAGGGGTTTCTATGACAACAAAGCGACGGGGCAGAGGTGAGGGAGCGATTTATCGAAAGTCAGATGCATTGTGGTGTGCACAGCTTACAACGGGTTAAAATGGCAATGGAAAGCGACGTAGGCACTATGTATACGGAAAAACAAAAACAGAGGTTCAAAAAAAACTACTTGAACTTCATAGCTCGGCTGCCTCAGGATCTCTTTCGGATCCTAAACGTCTATTGTTAGTTGATTATCTCAAACACTGGCTAGAAGATGTATCCAGACCAGCCGTGCGAGAAAGTACCTATGTGCGCTATGAGAGTTTGATTCGAACCCATGTTGCCCCTCATATTGGAGGCATTCAGCTTAGCAATCTACAACCAAGTCATATTCAAAACCTCTATAGAAAACTCGAACAGGCTGGGAATTCTCCAAGAACTCGAGAACTAGCACATGCTATCCTGCATAAAGCGTTAAAATAGGCTATGCGATGGGGTTATATCCAAAGAAATATCTGTGACATTGTACAAAAACCTCGTGTTCCTAAAAAAGCAATGAAATATTGGACGGCTGAAGAGTCTAACCAATTCCTAACAGCCAACTCCGAAGACCGTTTCTATGCCCTGTATGTTCTGGCACTTACAACTGGACTTCGACAAGGTGAACTCTTTGGACTTAAATGGGAAGATATTGATTTCACAGAACACACATTGGCTGTGAGAAGAATAATTTGTGAAATAGGCGGAAGACTCAGCGTTGGAGAACCCAAAACCGCTGGTTCAAGAAGACGTGTAGACCTTCCCAAAACAGTCCTTGAAGTTCTTAGAAGACATAGACAAAATATTTTTGACGAAGGTCTTTCTTCCGAGTGGATTTTTTGCGACACAAAAGGTGGCGCCGTTCGAAAGAGCAATTTTAGAGAAAACTCATTCTTGCGTGCAGTAGAAAGAGCCAAAGTCCCAATGATTCGCTTTCATGATATGCGCCACACAGCCGCAACAATTCTATTATCTCAAGGTATCCACCCAAAAGTCGTACAAGAACGCCTGGGTCACGCACAAATTGGAATCACACTTGATACTTACAGTCATGTTTTACCCTCTATGCAAAAGGAGGCTGCAGCCAAACTAGAATCGGTTTTCAGTCTGGGGCTGCAGTTTGGCTGCACAGACCCAATTGTCCCGATATTAGCCTCTCATGAGAAGAGCAGGAAACCCGCATCAGATCTGGATTTAAACTTGGTGGGCCCGGTGGGACTTGAACCTACAACCGCCGGATTAAGAGTCCTTATGCCAGAGCTTCTACAAATGTCCATATAGCTCATAACCGCATAATATAGCCATCTTAAGAGACCCTTTTTGTCTCTCAACATCTACCAAATTCACCAAAATCTCCCCCAGTGGCTACAGTGGTGGCTACAGTAAAATTATTCTTCAAACCCACATTCCACCTGTATCTTTCCCATATCAGTCATTTGCAAAACGCACCAACTTTCGATGCCAGATAATTTCAGCGGCTCCAATCATCTTTCTGAGCCCAGTAACCGTACCTGCTGTATCTTCCGGTACCAGCAAATAGCGATTGTCTTCTGTTCTCAAGCGACGCACAACATAGTTCTCTTCATCTAAAACCACCAAGCAGATTCTGCCCATGAGCTTGTGAATATCAGAGCCTGTTAACAAAGGCCCACCCACAAAGTCGCCTTCTGAGAAAAATGGCTCCATCAGATTGTCTGCCACTTGAGATACGATTATTTTATGATTGCCTGGTTGATTGTTTTGGAAAAACTCGGCTTCCGCTTGAATCCTTGCCTGTTCTTCGGGAACTCGCTTTCGCTCAGGTGCTCGTGCTCGCTGGGCTGTGGGCAGTTCCAGGGTCTTTCGGGTGAGGAGCTTGGTTGGCTGGGTTCCAACACCTTCTAGCAGCCACTCCACTGTGCAAAAAATGCCTTCCTTGGCCAAAGCTTCGCAGAAATTATTCACATTCTTGCTGCGCGAAAAGTTACGACCCGTTTCCCAAGACTGAACTGTAAAGCGATTAAGGCCATGTTTTTCACAAAAATCTTTGCGACTTAAGCGTACGAGACAACGTGCGCTCTTAAAACGTAATCCAACTTCTGACGGGGTATTTGATAAACTTTCACTCATATTCTTCATTTCCAAACAAATTTGGCGTTATGGCCAAGTAATACACCTGTTCACCTTCC